>NZ_JBDNTS010000006.1:0-143757 GCF_047719775.1 Liquorilactobacillus sp. | reverse complement strand
TAGAGCATCCGCCTTCTAAGCGGACGGTCGAGAGTTCGAATCTCTCCCGCGCCATTCTTGTGTTAACTAGACGAAGACTTGGACATTTTTATGTTGCAAGCCTTTTTTATCTATTAAAGTAATTGACGCAAGATGAAAAATCTGCTATGATTCTAATGTTGTATTTGTGCATGCCACAACTGCAACCGCACATGGCCAGTTCATAAGAGTCAGTTGACCACTCAGTCATGGCGAGTCTAAGTAAAACTAAGGAGGTGCACATAATATGTACGCAATTATTAAAACTGGCGGCAAGCAACTTAAGGTTGAAGCCGGACAAGCAATCTATGTTGAAAAATTGACTGCAGAAGCAGGCGAAAAAGTAACATTTGATCAAGTTGTTTTAGTAGGTGGAGAAAACACTACTGTTGGTAAGCCATTTGTTGATGGTGCAACTGTTACAGGAACTGTTGAAAAACAGGGTCGTGCTAAGAAAGTCGTTACTTTCAAGTACAAACCAAAGAAACATTCACATACAAAACAAGGTCATCGTCAACCATATACAAAGGTTGTTATTGATACAATTAATGCATAATTATTGAGGTGAGTTTGAATGATAAAAGCTTCTTTTATTTACAGGAAGAACCGATTAATCGGTTTTAAAATTAAAGGACATGCTGAGTCAGGAGAATATGGCCAAGATATTGTGTGTGCAGCTGTTTCAACCTTGTCAATTAGTACAGTAAACGGTCTTGAGCAACTTGCGAAGGCTAAGCTGTATGTTGACTCTGATGAACTAGATGGCGGATTTATGCGGGCACAGCTCGATGATTCTGCCATTGATAATGAGGCTGCACAGTTGTTACTAGCTAATTTTAAATTAGGTATTAGTGATGTGGCGACAAGCTATTCTGATTATATTAAGATTATAGAAGATAAAAGCTAGGGAGGTGCACTAACTATGTTAATGAATTTACAATTTTTCGCTCATAAAAAGGGTGGCGGTTCGACTTCTAACGGACGCGACTCAGAATCAAAACGTTTAGGTGCTAAGCGTGCTGATGGGCAGCTTGTTTCTGGTGGTTCAATTCTTTATCGTCAACGTGGAACTCGTATTTATCCAGGTGTTAATGTTGGTATGGGTGGTGACGACACACTATTCGCTAAAGTTGAAGGTGTTGTTCGTTTCGAGCGTAAAGGTCGTGACAAGAAGCAAGTATCTGTTTACCCTGTGGCTGAATAGATTAAATAAAGCTTTTGATATAAGATCAATACGGAACGTTATGTTTTGTATTGATCTTTTTTTTATTTTTTTCAATGATGGGAGGATTTTTTAATGAGTTCAAAAAGGGTTGCAAATTTGCGTGAGTTAATGACAAAAATGAGTATCGACAGTTTTTTGGTAACAGAGCCACTTAACATTTATTATTTAAGTGGCTTCACAGGGGATGATGGTTTGCTGTTAGTCACAGAGAATAACCAATACTTAATTACTGATGACCGTTTTGGACAACAAGTTAAGGCAAATCATTCTGATTGGAAGTTCTGTAATACCCGTAATTATTTGAAAACAGCTTGTGAACTTGTTGAAAAAGAACATTTGGTAGCGATGGCCTTCGAGGATGTAATTTCGTATCAAAATTATGATTTTATTGATGAAAATTCTTCTTCTGATATTGTCCCGGTTTCTGCAGTTATTGAGAATTTGCGTGCAGTTAAAGATCAGGATGAAATCAATAAAATTCGTGAGTCTTGTAAGATTGCAGGCAAAGGATATGAGTTCATGCTGCAAAATATTCATGTGGGTCAAAGCGAGTTGGAATTATCTAATGAGATTGACTATTTCATGAAAAAGAATGGAACAGAAGAAAAATCTTTTGAAACGATTGTTGCAAGTGGTGAGCGAACAACTTGGCCACATGGGACAGCAACTGCAAAACTTTTGGAAGATGGGGATTTAATTACAGTTGATTTTGGTTACTATTATCAGCACTATACTTCCGATGTTACTAGAACTTTTTCACTAGGAAAACAGTCGCAGAAGGTGCAAGATATGTATCAGATTGTTTTGGAAGCTGAGCGCAGGACAATTGAAGCAATAAAACCAGGAATAAGCGGAAGGGAGTTAGACGAAGTTGGCCGCGGCTTTATTGAAAAAAAGGGATATGGCAAATACTTTAATCATGGAATGGGCCATGGAATCGGGCTAGATATTCATGAATTGCCAAATGTTGGTTCACGTTTTCCAGATATTATGGAGTCAGGCCATATCGTGACGATTGAACCGGGGATATATGTTCCAGGAACGGCAGGTATTCGAATTGAGGATGATATTTTAGTTACGGAAACTGGTTTTGAAATTTTAACTGCTTTTCCAAGAAATTACCACGCGATTTAGGATAAACTTGCTTTTTTATACTAAGTGTTGCTATTATAAAATATATTCTGACAGTCTGGGAATTTTTATGCACTGATTATGGTAAAATAATTTCAAGAGTAACTGACTGGAGATATAATTCGTAGGAGGATTACAATGATTTCAGTAAATGAGTTTAAAAATGGATTGACAATTTTGGTTGACGGTGAAATTTGGCGTGTTATCGAATTTCAGCATGTTAAGCCAGGTAAGGGTTCAGCCTTTGTGCGTTCGAAGCTTAAAAATTTGCGGAGTGGTGCGGTTCAAGAAAAAACTTTCCGTGCAGGTGAAAAGGTTGAAAGAGCACAAATCGATAACAAGAAGATGCAATATTTGTATGCTGATGGTACTAGCCATGTGTTCATGGATATGGAAACATACGAACAATTGGAGTTACCAGAAGAACGTGTTAAAGATGAATTAAACTATTTAAAAGAAAACATGGTAATAAGTATCATCATGTTTGGTACAGAGACACTTGGTGTTGATTTACCAAATACGGTAGATCTTAAAGTTAAGGCTACAGAACCAGGAATTAAGGGGGACACTGCTTCAGGTGGATCTAAGCCAGCTACTCTTGAGACTGGTCTGGTGGTTCAGGTTCCATTCTTTATTAATGAAGAGGATGTACTAACGATCAATACGCAAGATGGCAGTTATATTTCTCGTGCCTAAATCAAAGGAGGTTTCGATGATGGCAGAAAATAATAACATTATTATAGAAAGTAAGGAAGCAACACTGGGACAGATTGAGGTTGCACCCGAAGTAATCGAAGTAATTATTGGGATTGCTGCAAAACAAGTTGAGGGTGTCTATTCGATGCGCGGTTCGCTTGCTAATAGTGTAAATGAACTTTTTGGGCGTAAAAGTCGTGGTAAAGGTGTTAAACTCGGTCAATCACTTGAAACGTTGACTGTTGAAATCTATGTTTTCTTGAATTACGGAGTTTCAGTGCCTAAGGTTGCATCTGAAATTCAAGAAAAGGTTAAGCAGCAGCTGTTATTTATGACAGGATTAGAATTAGCAGCAGTAGATGTCTATGTTCAAGGAGTCGTTCCCGAGAAACAAGGTCCAACTCTTGATCTTGACAACTTATTTGCTGAGAAAAATGGTGACGCGAAGTGACTATGAGTAGACATGAGATGCGCAAAATTGCTTTTCAAATGTTATTTGCAATGGAGAGTAATCAGGATATTACTGTTGATGAGCTATTTCATCAGGTTAGAGATGATGAGGATGAAGTTGCACAAGTGGTGCCAGATTATGTTCGTATTTTAGTTACAGGTATTAATAAAAATAAAGTGGACATTGATGCGACCATTCAAAAATTTTTGGGCAAGGACTGGACTTTTGCTCGTCTTAACAAGACAGATGTAATTGTTTTGCGCTTGGCAATTTTTGAAATTCAAAATATTGATGATATTCCAGGCAGGGTTGCTTTAAACGAGGCTTTGGAGTTAGCAAAAGAGTTCAGTGATGAGAAGTCACGTCGCTTTGTTAATGGTGTACTTTCGAACTTGGTTTCATAGGATATGGTCTAGCTTAAGTTAGCGCAATAGCTAATTTAACTATGATAATATTAATAGTTAAATTTTAAACATCTAGCTTATTAGAATACTAGGTGTTTTTTGGTTGTACGAAGATTGAAAAAACGAATTATATGAAAGAGTAGTCTCTTCAAAAAATTTACCAAATATAAAAAATAAGATTCTGGAAGTATCTTTTTGTCCACGTTAGTTGTAGCAATTTAACATTTTTTTTGCTAATTATAATTGAACATTTTGATGAAAAGCTAGTTAGGTATGCTAAAATGGAATGCAGGTATGAGCATTAAATTGTTCAATAATTACATAAGTTAGGATGAATGATGATGACTGAAATTCTAGATGGACGTATACTTTCATATAAAATCAGACAGCAATTAAAGCAGCGAATAACTCGGCTGCAAGAGCATAAAGTTATTCCAGCACTAGCCGTTGTTTTAGTTGGTTCTGATAACGCTAGCCAAATATATGTACGCAACAAGCACCGTGCAGCGGCAGAAGTTGGACTCACAACATATGACTTCAAACTACCAGAAACAGTGACAGAAGAAGCTCTCTTAGCGCTGATTGCTAAGCTGAATGTTGATTCTTCCATTCATGGAATCTTAGTACAATTGCCCTTACCACGACAGATTAATGCTGCAAAAGTAACTGCGGCGATTGATCCAGCAAAGGATGTTGATGGATTTCATCCCCTAAATATTGGACAGCTTTTTCTTAATAATCCACAGTCGCTGCCTTGCACACCGCATGGGATTATGAGGTTATTGGCAGAACATCAGATTGATGTTGCAAGTAAGCATGCAGTTATCGTTGGCCGTAGTAATATCGTTGGTCGTCCTATTGCTGCGTTATTATTAAATGCAGATGCAACTGTTACAATTACCCATAGTAAAACCGTTAATTTACGTGAATTGACAAGGCAAGCAGACATTCTGATTGTTGCAACGGGCCGCGCCGAATTTATTAAACGCGCGGATGTTAAACCAGGTGTGGTTGTAGTTGATGTTGGAATGAATCGCGATGCTACAGGTAAGCTGGTTGGAGATGTCGATTTTACAGAAGTCGCGCCAGTCGCTGCAGCGATTACACCTGTTCCTGGAGGTGTGGGACCGATGACGATTGCGATGTTATTAGAACAAACAGTTAAATTTGCGGAAAGACAAATTGGGGGGTAAAAATTGTCAGAAAAAACGTACTTAACAGTGAGTTCATTGACAAAATATCTTAAGCGAAAATTTGATGCAGATCCTTATTTGGGTAAAGTTTATTTAACAGGAGAAATTTCAAATTATCGGCCGCGACTTAATGCTCATCAGTATTTCAGTCTCAAAGATGAGCATGCAAAAATAAATGCGATTATGTTCAAATCTGCCTTTGAGAAGGTTAAATTCAAGCCAGAAGAAGGAATGAAAGTCCTCGTAGTTGGTCGAATATCACTTTACGAAGCAAGTGGCGGCTACCAGATATATATTGAAAGAATGGAACCTGATGGCGTTGGCGCTTTGTATCAAGCTTATGAGCAATTAAAGAAAAAGCTTGCCGCGGAAGGTTTATTTGGTGTTGAAAAAAAATTATTACCACTTTTTCCACAGAAAATAGCGGTAATTACGAGTTCGTCTGGGGCAGTCATTAAGGATATAATGACGACTGTCAGGCGACGTTATCCAATTGCTCAGATTGTTTTGTTTCCAGCACTTGTCCAAGGAGAGAGTGCTGCCGCAGATATCGTTGCACGAATTCAGCAAGTCCAAGAAATTGGCACTTTTGATACATTAATAATTGGTCGCGGCGGTGGTTCTATTGAAGATTTATGGCCGTTTAATGAGGAGATAGTCGCACGAGCTATTTTTGAATGTCAGATCCCGATAATCTCTTCAGTAGGCCATGAAACTGATACGACAATTGCAGATTTAGTGGCGGATGTCAGAGCTGCTACACCAACTGCCGCAGCAGAGTTGGCGGTACCAGTCCTAAGTGATGAAATTTTGAAAATTGAACAATTAAGAATCAGATTGCTGCAAAATCTGCAATCTAGGATTAAGTTAAAACAACAATTGGTTAACAAATTAATTAATTCATATGTTTTTCAACAGCCTGGTCGGCTCTATGAAGGTTATCTGCAAAAGATTGATTATCTTAAGAAGCGTGCCCAACAAGCACTTCAGCAAAGAATAACTGAACATGAAAGAGCTGCTAGATCTGTAATGCAAAGACTACAAAATCAAGCACCTTTTGAAACTCTTCATTTGTATGATTCGAAAGTTGAATATTTAACACGACAGCTTGACCGAGCAATTGGTGACTATGTTCAAAAGAATGAGCAGAGACTGGCGAAGGCGATTTCAGGCTTGGATATGTTAAGTCCATTGAAAATTATGGGTCGAGGGTATAGTTATATATCTAATAATGAACAAAAAATTATAAAGTCTATCGTACAACTCAACACGGATGAGGTAATAGATATTCATCTGCAAGATGGCAATGTGCAAGCAAAGGTGATGGAATTAAGGAGGGCAGACAATAATGGCTGAAAAAAAGAATTTTGAAGATAATTTGAAAGACTTGGAAGAAATCGTGCAAAAACTCGAGCAAGGTGATGTACCTTTGGAACAGGCGTTAGAACAATTTCAGAGAGGTGTTTCTCTTAGTAATGAATTGCAAAAAACACTGGAGAATGCTGAAAAAACACTTGCAAAAGTGATGGATAAAGATGGAAATGAAGCAGATTTTGAAAGAGATACAGCTAATGAATAAAAGAATGCAGGCTTTTCAAAGCAAGAATTTGCCAAGGCTTGAAAAAAAAATTGCAGAATTTTTAAATGGTTTATCCGCAGAAAGAACTTTAAAAGATGCGATGACTTATTCTGTCGCAATTGGTGGGAAAAGAATACGGCCGCTCATAATTATGGCGCTTTGCTCGTTTTATAATAGACCAATCGATGATGATGTACTAGCAGTTGCGGGAAGTCTTGAACTACTACATACATATTCACTGATTCATGATGATTTACCAGAAATGGATAATGATGATTTACGTAGGGGAAAAGCAACAAATCATAAGGTTTTCGGTCAAGCTGAAGCGGTTTTAGCAGGTGATGGATTATTAACTCTTGCATTTGATTGGATTACAAGAACTGGACTAGACTCAAAAAGTAAGGTAGATCTAATAACTGCTTTAGCTAAGGCTGCCGGACCTGAAGGCATGGTTAGTGGCCAGGTTGCAGATATAGAGGGTGAACATAAGACTCTGGAGCTTGAACAACTAAAGAAAGTTCATGAACTAAAAACGGGCGCTTTATTAAAATATGCTTGCCAGGCTGGAGGAATACTTAGTAAAACAGAAAAAAAGGAATTCGATTTACTGGTGGATTTTGGTGCTACTTTTGGTCTTGCCTTTCAGATATATGATGACATATTGGATGTGGTTTCAACAACAAAAGAGATGGGGAAGGCAGTCCATAAGGACAAAGGCGAGAATAAAAACACGTATCCAGTTATTTTAGGGCTTGATGGTGCTTATCAGAGTCTAAGTCAAGCAGTTGAAGATGCGCGTGAAGTATTGGTAAGGTTAAATGCTGATGACAGTGTTTTAGCGGATTTTCTAGAATATTTCGAGAGAAAGGATAATTAATGAAAAAGGAACGAGTTGATGTATTACTTGTACAGCAAGGTCTTTTTGAGACGCGTGAACAAGCAAAGCGGGCTGTAATGGCTGGAGAAGTATTAGGAGAAAACGAAGAACGTTTAGATAAACCTGGAATGAAAATTAATATTGAAACTGAATTACATTTTAAGGGTAAGAAGATGCCTTATGTGAGTCGAGGTGGCTATAAGCTTGAGAAGGCTCTCAGGGTTTTTGATGTAGAAGTTAAGGACAAAACCGTCCTTGATATTGGGTCTTCTACTGGCGGTTTTACAGATGTTGCATTACAAAATGGCGCGAAAATAAGCTATGCGTTAGATGTTGGAACTAATCAATTGGCTTGGAAGATTAGACAAGACCCGCGTGTTATTGTAATGGAAAATACGAATTTTAGGTATAGTAAACCAGAAGATTTTACTAACGGGTTACCAGAATTTGCTACGATAGATGTTTCTTTCATTTCGCTTGAATTAATTTTACCGCCACTACATGCAATTTTACAAAGTTCGGGTGATGTAGTTGCCTTGATTAAACCACAGTTTGAAGCTGGAAAGGCTAATGTTGGGAAAAATGGGATTGTTAGAGATAAGAAAGTTCACTTAGCAGTTTTGAATAAGATTATCAACTTTGCTCTAGCTGCAGGCTTCGATGTTTGTGGCATTGATTTTTCTCCCATTACAGGTGGCACGGGTAATATCGAATTTATTTGTCATTTGAAAAAAGTCGTTAACAAGGGTGTAAATAGGGCTAAAATTGACAATCAAGAATTAATTGAAGCAGCATATATAACTTTTGGCAAATAATCATTAATTTTTATAAGCTTTTTCTTTAATATTTATTCAAAATAGGCTATTATAATAATAAATTATGAATAAATGTGGGGGATTGGTGATTGAGATGCGTAAACAAGAGCGACAAAAGGCGATAAAAGATTTGTTATTACAGTATAGTATTGATAGACAAGAAGACATCGTTAAGCTTTTGAAAGAACAAGGGATTGATGTCACACAAGCAACGATTTCACGTGATGTAAAGGAAATGCAGCTAATTAAGTTGCCCTCTTCAACTGGTGAATACCAATACAGTCTGCCAACGGAGAAGAAACTAAATTCAGAAAAAAAATTACGAAATACACTGAAAGATGCATATTTATCCTCACGTATTCAGAATGAATTCTTACTGATTAAGGTTTCGCCAGGGAATGGTCCGGTAATAGCAAGTTTAATTGATCAGATGCGTTATGAAGAAATTTTTGGTACTATCGGTGATGATGATACGGTTTTAGTAATTGCAAAATCTGTTAATGAGGCAAAAGCAGCGCAGGAATTAGTCCTTGAGATGACCAATTAACAAAGGAATGATAAGATGTTACGCGAATTAATGATTAGAGATTTCGCCATCATTGAAAAACTTGATATTAATTTTGAATCTAAGATGACAGTTTTGACTGGTGAAACAGGTGCTGGTAAGTCAATAGTAATTGATGCTCTAGGACTCCTAGCTGGTAGTAGAGGTTCACAAGAATTTATTCGCAAAGGAGCTAACAAAGCAATTTTACAGGGCTTATTTGGTTTACCAAAAAACGTCAAAATAAAGCACGACGTAGAGAGTTTTGGAATTACAGCGGACGAGGATGTCTTAATTATTCAACGGGAACTTTATCGTAATGGTAGAAGTGTCTGTCGTATTAATAATACATTAGTAACACTCACAGCTTTGAAAAAAATTGGGAATCAACTTATAGATATTCATGGACAAAATGAGCATCAGATGTTGATGAATTCAGAGAATCATATCGGTCTTTTGGATCAATACAATCAAAAAACTACAGATTTAAAAGTTAAATATAACAAATTATTTGAAGCTTATCGTGAGAAGCTAAGAATTCTAAAAAAAAAGCAATCTGATGAACAAAAGTGGGCTCAAAGATTAGACATGCTACAGTTTCAGGTTCAAGAGATTACCGAAGCTAATCTTGTTTTGGGAGAGGATGCAGATTTAGAAATTAAAAAGCAAAAGCTCGAAAATTTTCAAACTATTCGTGATGCTTTGTCACAAAGTTATGAACTTCTTTCTGGAGAAGAAGCTGATTTTCTAGGACACTTGGGGGATGCTGTCGAAGCAACTCAAAAAGTAGGTAATTTATCCGAGGACTTGCATAATATTGCAGATAATCTGTCGAGTGCATTCTATACTTTGCAAGATGCCGCACATGATATTTCGAACGAGTTAGACGTAATGGAATGGAACGAGGATGAGCTAAACCAGACGAATCAAAGACTGGAAGTAATCAAGCAACTTGAACATAAGTATGGTAATTCAATTGAAAAGGTTTTGGATTATTATAATAAGATTGAAAGAGAATTAGCACAGATGCAAAGTGCAGATGAAGATAGCGAGATTCAACAAAAAGCTGTTGATAAAGCCTATAGCGAAGCATTGGCGACAGCAAAAAAATTGAGTCATGAAAGAACGAGGGCTGCAAAAAAATTATCAAATGCAGTCGAAATGCAATTGAAATCACTTTATATGGATCAAGCTAGGTTTGAAGTACACTTTGGAACTGATAAGACGGTATTAGCAAGTGATGGAATCGATCGTGTGGAATTTTATATTCAAACTAATCAAGGAGAAGCTAGTGGACCATTGGCAAAAATTGCATCCGGTGGTGAACTTTCGCGTATTATGTTGGCATTAAAGACGATTTTTTCGCAAGATCGAAACTTGACAAGCATTATTTTTGACGAAGTTGATACCGGAGTTAGCGGAAGAGTCGCTCAAGCAATGGCTGAGAAAATTAGTCAAATTGCGCAATTATCCCAAGTCCTATGTATCACACATTTACCACAAGTAGCTGCGATTAGTAATCATCATTATCTTGTTACTAAAGAGGTAATCAAGGGTCGAACTGAGACGAACATTGAAAAATTGAACGAAGAAAAAAGAATTACTGAAATTGCAAGAATGTTAGCTGGAACAGAAATCACGAAGCTGACAATGGAACATGCCAAAGAATTACTTGAAATGGCAAAAAAAGTGCGCACTTAAAAATACCACCTTCCAAAATCTGAGTAAGAACTAATTTTGGAAGGTGATATTTTTAAGTGTGAATATTGTTTTATAGTTATGAAATAAGGTTGCGGTATAACCCGACAACTTTACCAAGAATTAATACTGAATCAAGAATAATGGGAGCCATCGTATCATTTTCAGGCTGTAATCGATAGTAACCATCTTCTTTGAAGAAACGTTTGCAGGTTGCTTCATCATCATCGTTCATCGCAATTACAATCTCACCGTTTTCTGCACTTTCTTGTTTGCGAATGATAACACGATCACCATTCAATATTCCAGCGTTAATCATACTTTCACCACGAATGGTCAAAATAAAAAGGTTATCAGAGGAATTAAAGTCAGGTGGCAGTGGAAAGTATTCAGATGCTTCTTCCACGGCAAGAATTGGCATACCAGCTGTAACCGTTCCAAGCATTGGAATCGAATCTGCATGTTCTTCAATTCCTAATGCTTCTAAACCGACTGCCGTGAGTTCAATTGCACGCGGTTTTGTTGGATCTTTTTGGAGATATCCTTTTTTTTCAAGTCGTGCTAGATGCCCATGTACAGTGGAAGTTGATGATAAATCAACAGCTTGGCAGATTTCACGAACTGTCGGCGGATATCCCTTTTCATTGACTCGTTCATAAATGAAACGTAGAACTGCCATTTGTCTTTTTTCAGAAGCTTTTGTCATTTACGACACCTCAATCACATTATTAATAAAATAACTCTAACACAAATAAATATACATTACAAACAAATGTTCGTATTAGATGTTTGAAAATTATTATTTGTTAATGTATGATTAGTCTATTCAATAATAATCAGTAGTGAGGTAATGAAATGGCAGGTAAAATTTCACAGGAACTCATTAATCGAATTAATGAACTTTCGAAGAAGAAAAAAAGGATTGGTTTGACAAAAGAAGAATTAATTGAGCAAAAGAGCCTTAGGGAGGATTATTTGGCTGCTTTTCGAGCAACTTTTCGCAGTAATGTGGAAATGTTACAAGTTTTTAATAAAGATAGCAATGAAGTTACACCTGAAAAGGTCAAGAAAATTCAAAGAAAAAAAGGATTACGTGATGATTAGCCAAGTTTGAGCTTTATTTTTACTTAAAGATTGTGTAGAATTGTTATTTGAAACGACATGAAAGGAGCAATTCGTGATGTCAACCACAATTTGGGTGTTAATCGTTATCCTTGCGCTTGTCTTAGGCTTTGTTGGTGGATTCTTCGCTGCCCGTAAATATATGGAAAGCTATTTGAAGAAAAACCCGCCAATCAACGAAACAATGTTGAAGACAATGATGCTCCAGATGGGCCAAAAGCCTTCTGAGAAAAAACTTCATCAGATGATGAACGCAATGAAGTCACAAAACACGAAGAAATAAAAAAGTGCGGCGTGAGTCAGAGTTAAGATGACTCAACATAAAAAAGAAGCTCTGCCGAAACGTTTTGTTTTGGTAGAACTCCTTTTTTATTTAAACTAATTCTTAGTCTTAGTCTAAGTACCAATGACCCTATGATTTGCTCTTATCGATATAAACATAGTCTGGATTAATTTGTGTATCCAGTTTTTTGAATGATGAAGTCATTTCTGCAAGAATTGCTTGCTGTTGCTCATCTGTCAGTTTTTTGCGCGCATTGATAATAATCGGATCACCAAAAGCAACTGTAATTTTCCTTCTTTTAAGCAACCCCTTTGTTGTTGTAGGGCCTTGATAGACAGCAGGAATAATTGGAACACCTGCTAAACGTGCAATTAGCAAAACACCGCCCTTTAAACTTTGAGAGTGTCTTGTTCCAGAAGGAAACATGATTAAAGAAATATCACGTTTTTTAAGCCAATTGACAGGTGTTTTGATTACAGAAGGGCTTGGGTTTTTGCGATCAACTGGGAATGCATTAGCATGGACCAGAATATAACGCAAAATTGGATTTTTAAACAATTCCTTCTTTGACATAAAAGAGAACTTCTTTGGTGCCGCGCCCAATGCAAAATAAATCATGTCAAACCAGGCACGATGAGGCCCAACAAGTATATAATTGCCTTTTGGGAGTTTTTCTTTATTAAGATAGTGTGCATTTCCATTGATTAAAAACACTATCCCACGTGCTACAATACGAATAAATGAATAGAACATCACGAGACATTCCTTTCTTAACAAATTATTTCAATGATAAGTATGCCTAATTTTGTGATGACATGCAAGTTAAAATGAAGGTGATATTAAAATGAAGCTTTACGAAAACGAACGAATTGACAGACTGTATTCAAATGAAGTTGGGATTATTCAAAGCGCAGATGTGTTTTCTTTTTCTCTTGATGCTGTTTTATTAGCGTCGTTTACTAGTGGATTACGAAAAAAAGAAGGAAGATTAGTTGATCTGTGTGCTGGAAATGGGGCAGTTGGGCTCTTTTTAACAAAAAAAGTGACTGGTCAAATCATCGGGGTCGAAGTTCAGGACCGTTTAGCAGATATGGCAAAGAGAAGCATCGAACTTAACGATTTAGAAGATAGAGTTCAGATATTAAATATTGATTTGGATAAAGCAACTGAATTCATAAAAAAAGATTCGGTTGACATTGTGACTTGCAATCCACCATATTTCTCAAATCTGCCCACTAGTAAAAAAAATGATAATCCTTATTTGGCGATTGCACGTCATGAAATTTCTGTGAACCTTGAGCGAATTATTGAAGTTGCAAGTGATTTACTGAAGATGAATGGTAAAGCATATTTTATACATCGACCGGAAAGAGCAGCTGAAATCTTCGAATTAATGAGAAAACATCGACTCGCACCTAAAAAAGTACAGTTAGTTCATCCAAAAGCAGGAAAAGAAGCAAACATGATTTTGATTGAAGCAATTAAGGATGGGCGACCAAATGGTATCAGATTTATGCCAGCTATTATAGTATACAAAGACTCTGATGAATATACACCGTTATTGAGGGAGATTCTGTATGGAAAAAGTGAATAAAAACTATTTTTTTTATGTTTTGTTATGTGCTGATTTTACGCTATATGGGGGATTCACTAATGATATGAATCATCGACTGGCTGTTCACAACGCTGGAAAGGGTGCAAAATATACACGGTTAAAAAGCAGACGACCAGTGCAACTCTTATATCATGAAGCTTTTGATAATAAATCAGATGCGTTAAGGGCTGAATATGCATTCAAGCATCAATTGCGAAAGCAAAAATTAAAGTATCTTGAAGAGCATGGAATTAATATTAAAAAGCTTAAAAAATAAATGGCATTGCTAAATAGGAGCATTGAAGTTATTTTTCATGCTACAATGATAGATGGACAAAGATATTATTTTCTTGAGTAGAAGAAAGGTAGCTTAGTAATTAGTTTCTTCTGTCCCACCGTAGAATAGTGATATTTAATTTGGAGGTTCATGATGAAGTTTATAGCTTTTAATGTACGTGAAGATGAAGAAAAGTATTTTGTTCAATGGGAGAAAGAAACTGGTAATGAAGTTTTACGTTTACCAGATATGTTAGACATGAATTCTGTTGACAAAATTAAGGGGTTTGATGGAGTTCTAGCACTCCAAACAGGTACCTATCCAGATGAGATGTTTATTAAGTTCAAAGAGTTTGGTATTAAAGTATTTTCTATCCGTAATGTTGGCGTGGATAATATCAACCTTGATGCAGCAAGAAAAAATGGCGTAATAGTAACAAATGTTCCTGCATATTCGCCAAATGCAATTGCCGAATTTTCAGTAACTCAACTGATGCAGCTTCTTCGCAACACAACAATATTCAGAAATAAAGTTGCAAAGCAAGATTTTCGCTGGGCACCTTATGTAGGAAAAGAATTACGTTCATTGACTGTTGGTGTGGTCGGAACAGGAAGAATTGGACGAGCTGCAATTGATATTTACCGTGGATTTGGTGCAAAGGTGATTGCATATGATCTCTATCCCAATCCCGAATTGAAAAAACAAGGAATTTATGTTGGCAGTTATGATGAACTGTTTTCACAAGCTGATGTAGTTACATTGCATATGCCGGCGACGCCTAATGACTATCACTTGGTGGGTATAGAAAATCTTAACAAGATGAAGGATGGTTCGTACATTATCAATACGGCTCGTGGTGCATTAGTAGACACTGAAGCATTAATTGCGGCTTTAAAATCGGGAAAGCTCGCAGGTGCAGCACTAGATACTTATGAAAATGAAAGTGATATCTTTAATCATGATTTAAGCAATCAGAAGATAGAAGACAAAACTTTCAAGGAATTATTGTCGCTTGATAATGTTTTGGTAACGCCCCATGTTGCTTTTTACACGGAAACAGCGGTCGAGAATATGGTATTGATTGCTTTAAATAGCGCTAAAAGTGTTTGTGAGAATGGAACGGCAAATACAATTGTAAAATAAAAGAATAATTCTTGCGTTTTAATTTGAATTACGATATAATATTTCAGGTGCTTTATATTAGGCACTAATTCACACTTCGTACGATAGAAATCATATTGCTCATTTGAGTCTGATTTCAGTTGAATGCGGAGGAGGAAAAAAAATTATCGGAGGTATTTTGTATTATGGCAGTAATTAGCATGAAACAATTGCTTGAAGCTGGTGTTCATTTTGGACATCAAACACGTCGTTGGAACCCTAAGATGAAGAAGTATATCTTTACAGAACGTAATGGTATCTACATCATTGATTTACAAAAAACAGTTAAGTTAATTGATGATGCATATGACTTCATGAAGAGAGCAGCAGAAGATAACGGTGTTATTCTTTTTGTTGGTACAAAGAAACAAGCACAAGATGCAGTTGAAGAAGAAGCAAAACGCGCTGGTCAATACTTTGTAAACCATCGTTGGTTGGGTGGAACTTTAACAAACTGGGATACAATTCAAAAACGAATTAAGCGTCTTAAGGAAATTAAAGCAATGGCTGAGGATGGAACTTTCGATGTTCTTCCTAAGAAAGAAGTATCTTTGTTGCTTAAGCAAAAAGATCGTCTTGAGAAATTCTTGGGTGGAATTGAAGACATGCCTCGTATTCCAGATGCATTGTTTGTAGTTGATCCGCGTAAGGAAAGGATTGCAATCAAGGAAGCACGCAAGCTTAATATTCCTATTATTGCTATGGTTGATACAAACGCTGATCCAGATGAAATCGATGTTAAGATTCCTTCTAATGATGATGCTATCCGTGCAGTTCGCTTGATTACTGCTAAGATGGCTGATGCTATCGTCGAAGCTAATCAAGGCGAGGATGATATTGAATCCGTTGAAGAATCATTTAAAAATGCTGATGCAGTAGATTCAATCGAAGATATTGTTGAAGCTGTTGAAGGTAAAAATACTACCAAAGATGCTGAATAGTTAAATCTTAGGCTGTTTCCAACATTGGGCACATTAATGGCCTTAAAGTTAGGGACAGCCTTTTTATAATTTAGAAATAAGGAGGCCATAGTAATGGCAAAAATTTCTGCTTCTCAAGTTAAAGAATTGCGTGATAAAACAGGCGTAGGTATGATGGAGGCTAAAAAAGCTTTAGTTGCTGTCGATGGTGATATGCAAAAAGCTGTTGATTTCCTGCGTGAAAAAGGAATTGCAAAGGCGGCTAAGAAAAGTGATCGTGTTGCAGCTGAAGGTCTAGCTGATGTTGAAGTTTTCGATAACGTTGCAGCTGTTGTCGAAGTTAATGCTGAGACTGACTTTGTCGCACAAAATGCACAGTTTAAAGAACTAGTAAAGGCTGTTGCTATCAAAATTGCTGAAGCAAAACCAGCAAATATCGCAGAGGCGCTTAAAATTTCTACGGATAAAGGTACAATTAACGATGAAATCATTGAAGCAACTCAAGTTATTGGCGAAAAAATTACACTACGCCGTTTTAAATTAGTTGAGAAAACAGAAACACAAAATTTTGGTTCATATCTCCATATGGGTGGCAAGATTGCTTCACTTGTGCTTGTTGAAGGTGCTGACGAAGCAACTGCTAAAGATATTGCGATGCATGTTGCAGCAATTAATCCTAAATATGTTGACCGTAATGAAGTACCTGCTGAAGAACTTGCACATGAAAAGGAAGTTCTTACACAAGAAGCTTTGAATGAGGGCAAGCCTGAGAAAATTGTTGAGAAAATGGTCGAAGGACGCTTGAATAAATTCTTAGCAGAAATTAGTTTAACGGATCAAGAATTTGTCAAAGACCCAGACCAAACGGTTGCCAAGTATATTGCTTCAAAGGGTGGTAAGGTCATTTCATTCACTCGTTACGAAGTTGGCGAAGGTATTGAGAAAAAAGAAGATAATTTTATAGAAGAAGTTATGAATCAGGTTAAAGACTAATATTATATCGGACAACATGTTATTTAGTTTTCTATGCCTGTTGTCAAGTGGGGGATTGAAACTAATTGGTTTTGATACCCCTATTTATATGCAGTAAACTCTTTTTTTGAGATATTCAAGTTTGTCTAAGTATGATAGAATGAAGCATGAATATACTCAAGGTATGACACACAAATGATAACTATAGGAGGATCATCATGACAGATGTAAAGTATAAGCGCGTGATATTAAAGTTGAGTGGGGAAGCTCTTGCAGGTGATCAAAAAATTGGGATTAATCCTTTAGAAATCCGGAAAGTTGCTGAAGAAATCAAAGAAGTTTATGCTTTGGGTGTTCAAATTGCTATCGTGGTTGGTGGTGGCAATATGTGGCGTGGGGAAGCTGGGGCTCAGATGGGCATGGAGAGATCACAGGCAGATTACATTGGTATGTTAGGTACTGTAATGAATGCTCTTGCACTTCAAGATAACTTGGAATCATTGGATGTTCCCACTCGTGTTCAGACCTCAATTGAGATGCGTCAGATTGCAGAGCCTTATATTCGACGTAAAGCAATTCGCCATCTTGAGAAAGACAGGATAGTTATATTTGCTGCAGGAACGGGTTCACCATATTTTTCAACAGATACGACGGCTGCTTTACGTGCTTCAGAAATTAATGCAGATGTTATTTTGATGGCAAAAAACGGAGTAGATGGCATTTATTCGGCAGATCCATTAAAGGATCAGTCAGCTGTCAAGTTTTCAGAGGTTACACATCTTGATATCATTAATAAGGGGCTACAAGTCATGGATACAACCGCTTCATCACTATCTATGGACAACGATATTCCACTAGTAGTATTCAATATGAATGAACGTGGTAATATTCAAAGAGTTGTAAAGGGTGAATCAATTGGGACAACAGTGAAAGGAAAATAGACGATGAAAATAAATGATCCGATCTTAAAAAATGCACAAGAAAAAATGACAAAAGCTCAAGAAGCATTACAGCGTGAACTTGGAAACATCCGTGCGGGCCGCGCAAACGCTAGCCTTTTGAACAGAATTACGGTGGTATATTATGGTGCACCAACACCATTGAATCAAATAGCTCAGATTTCTATTCCAGAGGCACGCGTCTTAATGGTAACTCCTTATGATAAGTCATCACTCAAGGATATCGAACATGCTATTTTGGCATCAGATTTAGGAATCTCACCAGCAAATGATGGTTCAGCTATTCGTTTGGTGATTCCACAGTTGACTGAAGAGCGTCGCAAAGAAATCGCGAAAGAAGTCAAAGCTGAGGCCGAAAAAGCAAAAATAGCAGTTCGTAATGTTCGTCGTGACGCAATCGATGATCTTAAAAAAGCACAAAAAAATGGCGATTTGACTGAAGATGATTTACATAATCTAGAAGAGCAGGCACAAAAGCTTACAGACTCTTCAGTAAAGAGCGTTGATGGTATTCAGGCTGAAAAAGAAAAAGAAATTCTTGATGTTTAACGACAGCATAGTTAGTCACAGAGTACAACGGAGTGGCATGCTGGAAATTGATGATTGATATTTAATTTTCATTAATCAGTTTCCTAAGAGGCGATGCTTTTTGCTCCGTTGTTACTTTTTTGTTAAAATAAGTTTTGAACTTTAGTGGAGGTGAACTCTTGTTCTCAAAATTTATTAAAAATAATGATTTGGGGAAAACACTTCAGGAAATGGATGAAGAGCGTATTCCGCAACACATTGCTATTATTATGGATGGCAATGGACGTTGGGCCAAGAAGAGGCATTTGCCAAGAATTGCAGGACACAAGACTGCGCTAACAACTGTTAAAGAGATTACTAAAGCTGCAAGTAACTTTGGTGTCAAGGTTTTAACATTATATACTTTTTCGACAGAAAATTGGAAACGTCCCAAAAAAGAAGTTGAATTTTTAATGAGTCTACCAATTACTTTTTTTGATACCTTTGTTCCCGAATTAATTGAAAATAATATTCAAGTTAATGCAATGGGCGAGTTAGGTGAACTCCCACCTGAAACGTTAGCCGCCGTTAAGCGTGCAATTGCACAAACAAGTCATTGTACAGGAATGATTTTGAATTTTGCTATTAACTATGGTGGACGAGATGAGATAGTGGCTGCTGTAAAAAATCTGGCAGTGAAGGTTGAGAAAAAAGAATTAGTGGCTGATTCGATTAATGAAGACATGATTTCAGATGCGTTAATGACGAGAAAATTGGCAAAATTGGCAAATCCTGATTTATTGATTCGTACAAGTGGGGAGCAGAGAATTTCCAATTTTTTACTTTGGCAACTTGCATATAGTGAGTTTATTTTCAGTGATGTTTTGTGGCCTGATTATACACCTGAAGATTTGTGTGAAAATATTATAGAATATCAGAAACGTGATCGCCGTTTTGGCGGTCTAAAGAAAGGGTAATCCATCATGAAACAACGTGTAATTACGGCAGTAGTTGCTCTAATCATTTTTGTTCCGCTAGTATGGTTAGGCGGGGTATTATTTGATATATTAGCTATCTTACTGGGCCTAGTTGCATTATCTGAGATTTTGATAATGCGCAAGAAATTATTGGTATCTCCTGAAGCTGTTATTTCAATGTTAGCCGCTTTAGCAGTACTTATTCCACAAAGTTGGTTGAATTTTTTGCCTAGTGATACGACAAGATTCACTATTTTTTATTTCTTTGTGTTGATTTTATTAATGTACACTGTAATCACAAAGAATCGTTTTTCTTTTGATGATGCAGGAATGCTAATTTTGGGAACGATTTACTCATCTGTAGGATTTCATTATTTAATGCAGGCAAGGAATGTTGGTATTTCAACTGTCTTTTATCTGCTGTTGATCGTTTGGTCTACTGATAGCGGAGCATATTTGGTTGGTCGCAAATTAGGTAAAAATAAGCTTGCACCACACATTAGTCCCAACAAGACTTGGGAAGGATCAATTGGTGGCGTAATTATTGCAATAGTAATTGCGGGTGGATTCACACTAATTTATCCGCAAAATTTCGGTCTCGTATCAGTATTATTGATAACACTGATTTTATCGATTGTTGGACAAATGGGGGACTTAGTTGAATCAGCACTAAAACGTTTCTATGGGGTAAAGGATTCGGGAAGAATTTTACCAGGGCATGGGGGAATTTTAGATCGCTTTGATTCATTATTGTTTGTCTTGCCAGTTGCACACTTTATAGGGTTAATTTAAAAACATTCTATTTTGAAAGGAAGCTAACATGCTAATTACAATTGTGACATTTATTATTGTTTTTGGGGTTCTGGTAGTTGTTCATGAATTTGGACATTTCTATTTTGCAAAACGTGCTGGGATTTTAGTGCGCGAATTTTCAATTGGCATGGGTCCCAAAATTTTTGCGCACCAAAAAAACGGTACGACTTATACAGTTCGGATACTTCCTTTAGGTGGATATGTAAGGATGGCAGGTCTTGAAGACGATGATGATTCATTGAAGCCAGGTACCACAGTTAGTTTGCTTTTGAACCAAGATGATGTGGTCGAAACAATTAATGCAAGTAAGAAGAAGACTTTGATTTCCGGGATACCGGTTGAAGTTGTCAAATGGGATCTTGAAAAAGATCTTTGGATTGAAGGCTATGAAAATGGTGAAGAAGATAAATATCGGCGCTTTCCAGTTCTACATGATGCATCAATTATTGAAGAAGATGGGACAGAAGTTAGGATTGCTCCAATTGATGTTCAGTTTCAATCCGCCAAACTTTGGCAGAGAATATTAACAAATTTTGCGGGTCCGCTCAATAATTTTATATTGACAATCGTTGCGTTTACTTTGGTTGCAGTTATTCAAGGTGGTGTAGTAACTTCTGAAAATTCTACAAAGATTGGTGGTTTTGCTACAAGTTCTGTGGCGAAAAAAGCAGGCTTGAAAGTTGGCGATGAAATTGTCGCTGTTAATGGGCATAAAACTGCTAGTTGGCAGAAGCTCTCATCATATGTAAATGCTGCTCCTGGTAAAAAAATTAAAGTGACTTATAGCCGTGATAATCAGAAAAAAACGGTTGGATTGACTCCTAGAGTTCAGAATCAAAATGGTAAAAAAATAGGATTGATTGGTATTACCGCTAAGACACATACTGATTCTTCATTTATGGCAATTGCGACCTATGGTTTTACAAAAACCTGGGCTACAATGGTAGCATTGCTCGCAGCTATTGGAGGAATTTTCACACATGGATTCAGTTTGAATGACCTTGGTGGACCGGTTGCAATTTATTCTTATACTTCAGAAGCTGCACAATATGGATTGACAAGTGTAATTAGCCTATTGGCATTTCTCTCAATTAATCTTGGAATTGTAAATCTTTTTCCCATTCCAGCATTGGATGGCGGAAAGATAGTTTTGAATATCATAGAGGGAATCAGAAGAAAACCATTGTCACCTGAAAAAGAAGGGATGATTACCTTAATTGGGTTTGGCTTTTTAATGCTCTTAATGGTACTCGTAACATGGAATGATATTCATCGTTATTCTTTAATTAAGAATTTACTAGCAGTCTTAAATGATTACTGGTGTTCGTTCAAAAAGGGGATTAGTTATGAAACAATCAAAAATTTTGATACCTACTGTTAAAGAGGTACCAAGTGACGCAGAAGCACTTAGTCATAAATTAATGCTTCGTGCGGGTTATGTTAAACAAATTACAGCAGGCATGTATGCTTACTTGCCTCTTGCACACAAGGTCTTAACAAAAATTCAGCAAATTATTCGAGAAGAAATGGATGCAATTGACGCTGCGGAAATGCTGGTTCCTGCCGTTATTCCGGCTGAACTTTGGCAAGAATCTGGTAGATATGAAACCTATGGGCCTGCAATGTTTAAGTTAAAGGACAGGCATGAACGTGATTTTATTTTGGGACCAACACATGAAGAAACGTTCACTTCAATAATTCGAGATTCAATTAAGTCATACAAAAAGTTACCATTAACTCTGTATCAGATTCAAATGAAATATCGTGATGAAAATCGACCACGCTTCGGATTATTGCGTGGCCGCGAGTTTTTAATGTTTGATGGTTATTCATTTCATGCAACACAAGATAGTTTAGACAGTGTTTATAGTCAAATGGAAGAAGCATATCAAAATGTTTTTGAGCGCTGTGGCTTAGATTTTCGCTCAATCATTGGCGATGCTGGCGCAATGGGTGGTAATGATTCCAAGGAATACATGGCAATTGCAGATATTGGTGAAGACACAATCGTATATTCGGATGGTAGTGATTATGCTGCAAATCTGGAAATGGCAAAGAACTTGAGAATTGCTAAGACATCACATGAAAGCAAACGTGACTTGAAGAAAACAGCAACTCCAAATGTAAAAAAGGTTGAAGAAGTTGCTGCGTTTCTTGATGCAACTGCCGACAATGTTTTGAAGACCCTGTTACTGTATGTTGACGAAAAGCCAACGATTGTTTTACTCCGTGGAATTGATGAACTCAATGAGGTTAAGTTAAAAAATTTCTTGGGCGCAAAAGAAGCTCGCATGGCAACTGAGGAAGAAACAGTTAAGCTCCTTGGAGCTGATTTTGGTTCAGTTGGACCAGTTGGAATTTCAAAGAATTTACGAGTTATTGCCGATGTTGACGTTGAGAAAATGAGTAATGGAATTTGCGGAGCTAATGAGGATGGGTATCATTTCATTAATGTTAACGCTCCTAGAGATTACGAAGTTGATGACTATGTCGATTTGAGAATCGTTCGTGAAGGTGAGACGTCTCCTGATGGGCAAGGATTGCTGAAGTTTACCAGAGGAATTGAAATTGGACATATTTTCAAGTTAGGGACACGTTATTCTAACGATTTAAAAGCAAATGTACTTGATGAAAATGGACGACAAGTATCAGTTATTATGGGTTGTTATGGTATAGGTGTATCTCGTCTTTTATCAGCTATTATTGAGCAAAATAGTGATGAAAATGGGATAATTTGGCCACAGACAATTGCTCCTTTTGATATCCACGTTGTTCCAGTTAATTCAAAAAATGATGTACAAGCTAGATTAGCCGATGAGGTTACGTCTGACTTGCAAAGTGCTGGCTATAGTGTCTTGGTAGACGACCGTAGAGAGCGTGCAGGGGTTAAGTTTGCTGACTCAGATTTAATGGGATTACCTGTCAGAGTAACAATTGGGAAGAAAGCTGAAGAAGGCATTGTTGAAGTTAAGCTTCGCCGCAATGGAGAAACAGTTGAGGTTCGGCGTGAAGAATTGCAGAACGCGATTAGTATCTTGCTTTCAGAAGAAAAAGAAGATTAAAATATGAATTGGTTTTGATTTGTTTCAATAAAAGATGAAGGTGATTGCTTTTTATCGCTTTCGTCTTTTATATTTTATAATTTCATTGATTAGTACTAGAAATTCTTACAGAGAGTAATTTTTAGTGATAGAATTTAAGTATTATAGTTACTTTGAATAATTGTGAAAAGAAAGGAAGTTCAATTTGGGAATTGATAAGAAAACACTATTTCAGAAATTACTTTTGCAATTGAATTGGAATATAAAAGATGAAGAAAAAATAATTTTTGACAGCACTCAAATTGAAGACGTGGAATTACATCATATTTCACAAAGATGGGATTTTACATTTAAGACAGACGATATTTGGCCATTCTCGCTATTTGAAGAATTTTCACAGAGTTTGGAAGAAAGCTTTAGAAATATTGCGCATGTTAGGATTTTCTTCAACATAGAAAAGCCGCAAATGAATAAACGAAATCTTGGTGAATATTGGAACTGGGTACTTAAGCACTGTGGTGTTACTTCTCCGTTTGTTCAAGAACTGACTTTTGGTAAAGTGCCTTATTTGGACGATCAGAGAGTAATACTTGAAGCAGACAACGAAATCCTAAAGAAGTTTCTTGTGAATCAGGCACTTGGCCCAATCGAAGATACCTATCGGCAAATGGGTTTCCCAAAATTTGCTATCCATACAATGATTGATGAGTCAAAATCACAGAAAAAAATTGCTGAATTCAAGGCACAAAAGGCAAAAGATGATGAACAATTAGCACAAAAAGCACTTCAGGCAATTCAGCAGCAAAATCAGCAAAAACAAGAAAAGTCCCTTCCAAAAATCGAAGGTCTAGTCGTGATGGGCAAAAAAATTGATGATAAAAATGAAATTACTCAGATGGTTAGTATTACCGAAGAAGAACGCTCTGTTATTATTCAAGGGTATATCTTTGATAAAGAGGTGCGAACATTGAGGTCCTCGCGGAAACTACTAATTTTGAAGGTAACGGATTATAGTTCTTCGATCATTGTAAAAAAATTCTCGCGAAACGATGAGGATGAAGCATGTTTTGATGCAATTGCTGAAGGTCAGTGGGTAAGAATCCGTGGAAGTGTTCAAGAAGACAATTTTATGCGAGATCTCGCAATTAACGCATTCGACATTAATCAGATTTCTCACGAAGCCCGTAAGGATACGGCGCCAGAAGGACAGAAACGTTCAGAGCTGCATGTTCATACAAATATGAGTATGTTGGATGCTACTAATAACATCACAGATTATATTAAACAGGCGGCAAAATGGGGACAAAAAGCAATTGCAGTGACAGATCACAGTACACTGCAAGCTTTTCCTGAAGCCTATGCTGCTGGAAAGAAAAATGGGGTTAAGGTTCTTTATGGCGTTGAAGCTAATGTTGTAGATGATGGTATTCCAATTGCTTACAATGAAGTACACACGGATCTCAAAGATGCTACCTATGTAATTTTTGATACTGAGACAACAGGCTTATCTGCCCGATTCGACAAGGTAATTGAACTTGCAGCCGTCAGAATGCGGCAAGGAACGGTTTTAAAAAGTTTTGATATGTTTATTGATCCAGGACATCCACTATCACAAACAACTATTAATCTAACAGGTATCACAGATGACATGGTTAGAAATTCAAAGCCTGAAAAGGAAGTCTTTGAATTATTTCAAACTTTTTGCGGTGACAGTATTATTGTTGGTCATAATGCGACTTTTGATGTTGATTTCATGAATATCGGTTATGCGCGCCATGGCTTACCAGAGATTAAGAATCCTTGGATTGATACTTTACCATTAGCACGGCTTTTATATCCTGAACTAAAGAGTTTTCGACTGAATCGGCTTGCTAAGTTGCTTAATGTTGATCTAGAACATCATCATCGTGCAATCTTTGATGCTGAAGCGACAGGTTATATTTATTTTGCAATGCTCAAGGAAGCTAATGAGCAATTTAAGATTGAGTTCCAAGATGATTTTAATAAACATGCGGGTGAGGTTGATGCATATAAGCATGGTTTCCCATTCCACGCTACAATTATTGCTCAAACACAAGAAGGATTAAAAAACCTATTTAAATTAGCATCATTATCGATGGTCAAGTATTACTATCGTGTACCAAGAATCCCACGTTCCGAACTTGTGAAATACCGTGAAGGGCTTTTAGTGGGGTCGGCTTGTTCTAGTGGCGAAGTTTTTGTAGCAATGATGCAAAAGGGTTTCGATGAGGCTAAAAAAAAGGCACGTTTTTATGATTATTTGGAGATTCAACCAAAGCCATTATATGCACCATTAATTGAACAAGAAATGATCAAAGATAATAAGAATCTTGAGACAATCATCAAGAATATGGTTGATTTAGGGGAACAACTTCAAATACCGGTCGCTGCGACTGGTGATGTTCATTTTTTGAATAAAGAAGATGCGATCTACCGCAAGATTCTAATTCATTCGCAAGCAGGAGCCAATCCGCTTAATCGTTTGAAAGAGCTGCCGGATGCTCATTTTAGAACAACTGATGAAATGATTGAAGGCTTAAGCTTTCTGGGTGAGGAACAGGTTCAAAAAGTTGTGGTAACTGATCCGCAAAGGATAGTGGATATGGTTGATGAAGTCTCGCCTGTTAAAGACAAACTTTATACGCCTAAAATGGATGGTGCTGAAGATGAAATTCGCAATCTTGCGTTGAATAAGGCACATGAGCTTTATGGTGATGAACTTCCGTCAGTTGTTCAAGAACGGCTGAATAAGGAGCTCAAGAGTATTATCGGAAATGGTTTTTCGGTAATCTATTTGATTTCACAAAAGCTTGTTTTTAAATCTAATAAAGATGGATATTTGGTGGGCTCGCGTGGTTCTGTTGGTTCTAGTCTTGCGGCTACAATGACAGGAATAACGGAGGTTAATCCATTGCCGCCTCATTATCGCTGTCCAGAGTGCAGATGGAGCAAGTTCTATGAAAAAGGTGAGTATGGTTCTGGGTTCGACCTGCCTGATATGGATTGTCCAAAATGCGGTACAAAATTGATTAAGGATGGCCAAGATATTCCTTTTGAAACTTTCCTAGGGTTCTATGGGAATAAAGTACCTGATATAGATTTGAACTTCTCTGGTGATTACCAGCCAATTGCGCATAACTATACAAAAGTGTTGTTTGGTGAAAATAATGTTTTTCGAGCAGGAACGATTGGCACAGTTGCCGATAAGACTGCTTATGGTTATGTTAAGGCTTATGAACGTGATACTGAACAGACGTTTCGTGGAGCAGAAGTGGATCGCTTAGCAAAAGGGGCGACAGGTGTAAAAAGAACAACAGGACAACATCCTGCGGGCATTTTGGTTGTGCCTGATTATATGGATATTTATGATTTTACACCTATTCAATATCCGGCTGATGATTTGTCAGCAACTTGGAAGACAACGCATTTTGATTTTCATTCAATTCATGATAATATTTTGAAACTCGATATTCTGGGCCATGATGATCCTACAATGATCAGAATGCTGCAAGATCTTTCGGGAATTAATCCACAATCGATACCGACTGATGATCCGGGTGTTATGAAGCTCTTTTCGGGAACAGACATTTTAGGTGTAACTCCTGAACAGATTGGGTCTAACACAGGAACGCTTGGAATTCCTGAGTTTGGAACAAGATTTGTCAGAGGAATGCTTGAGGAAACTAAGCCCAAAACTTTTGCGGAGTTACTTAAGATTTCAGGGCTTTCGCATGGGACGGATGTCTGGCTTGGCAATGCAGAAGAATTGATAAAAAATGGAACTGTTACGATGCCTGAAGTTATTGGTTGTCGTGATGATATTATGATGGACCTGATTCACATGGGTGTTGAAGCAGATCGTGCATTCAAAATAATGGAGAGTGTGCGTAAAGGAAAAGGAATTCCTGACGATTGGCAAGTTGAGATGCGTGAAGTTAAGGTGCCTGAATGGTATATTGACGCTTGTCTTAAGATAAAGTACATGTTCCCCAAGGCTCATGCCGCTGCATATGTTTTGATGGCATTGCGAATTGCTTATTTTAAAGTGTACTTCCCATTAGTTTATTATTCAGCTTATTTCAGTGTTCGCGCGGATGATTTTGATCTTGTTGCGATGTCTCGTGGTAGTGAGGCGGTTAAAGCTGCTATGAAGGAAATAAACGATAAGGGGATGGATGCTTCAACCAAGGAGAAAAATCTGCTGACAGTGTTGGAAGTTGCTAATGAGATGCTTGAACGTGGTTACCAATTCAAGATGGTTGATTTGCACCAGTCCGCTGTCTCTGATTGGTTAATTGACGGTAAAACACTGATTGCACCGTTTAATGCAATGGCTGGTTTAGGAACAAATGTAGCTAAACAGATTGTTGCGGCACGCGAAGAAAAAGAATTTCTTTCAAAAGAGGATTTAGCAAAACGAGGTAAAGTTTCGAAGACGTTGATTGAATTTATGACAGAAAATCATGTGCTTGATGAGTTGCCAGATGAGAATCAATTGAGTTTATTTGAATCATTATTTTGATGCACAGTGTTTATTTGTCAAAACAGGTAGTGCATGGTATAATGGCAATGTAATTAAGTAACTCGTTGGGAGTGAGCAGTGATGCTCGCTCTTTTTATTGCAACCACTAAGACTCTACTTTGAAGTAATAAAAAAAGGAGGTTGACTTGTGAGTACTGTAGTTGAAACAGTCACTGAGCTGGTTACGCCAATTTTGGAAGTTGGTAATTTCGAATTGGTGGATATTGAATTTGTTAAAGAGGGAAAAAATTGGTATTTGAGAGTTTTCGTTGATAAAGAAGCTGGTATTAATATTGAAGATTGTGCAATGATAAGTGATAAGATAAGTGAAAAGTTGGATGAATGCGATCCAGATCCTATTGAACAGGCTTATTATCTGGAAGTTTCTTCACCCGGTGCGGAAAGACCATTAAAAAAAGAGAATGATTACGAACGCGCGTTAAACAAATATATTCATGTGTCACTTTATCAGCAGCTTGCAGGTTCAAAGGTCTTTGAAGGGACAATGACTGAACTGACAAAGAGCTCTCTGAAGCTTGAGTATATGGATAAAACACGCAGGAAAGAAATTGAAATACCACGGGCTAAGATTGCAAAAGCAAGATTAGCAATTAAATTTTAGATTTGTTAAGGAGAAAATTTAGATGAGTAAGGAATTACTAAATGCATTAGATGCATTGGAAGTCGAGAAGGGAATTAAGAAAGATGTTGTCTTAGAAGCACTCGAGGCAGCTCTTGTGTCTGCTTACAAGCGTAACTATGGGCAAGCGCAAAATGTTGAAGTTGAATTCGACAAAACACGTGGAGATATTCACGTGTTTGCAGTCAAAGAAGTTGTTGCTGAAGTTTTTGATTCACGTCTTGAAGTTAGTCTTGAAGAAGCATTTCAGATCAATCGTGCTTATGAAATTGGTGATACGATTAGGTTTGAAGTCACACCTAAGAACTTCGGGAGGATTGCTGCGCAAACAGCCAAGCAGGTTATTATGCAACGCGTACGTGAAGCAGAGCGCGGAATTGTTTACGATGAATATATTCAGTATGAAAATGAAATCGTGACAGGTGAAGTTGAACGACATGATCATCGTTATGTATACGTTAATCTTGGTAAGGTTGAGGCTGTGTTGTCTCATCAAGATCAGATTCCTGGTGAAGAGTATAAGTCACATGATCGTATCAAAGTTTACATTTATAAAGTCGAGAATACGTCAAAAGGGCCACAGGTTTTTGTAAGCCGCTCACATCCTGATTTATTGAAACGGTTGTTTGAACAAGAAATTCCTGAGATTTTTGACGGAACGGTTGAGATTATTTCAATTGCTCGTGAAGCTGGTGATCGTGCTAAAGTTGCTGTACGCTCACATAGTGAAGGTGTTGATCCTGTTGGAACTTGTGTTGGACCTCGCGGTGAAAGAATTCAGACAATTGTTAATGAACTTAAGGGTGAGAACATGGATGTCGTTGAATGGCGTGAGAATTCAGCTGAATTTATCAGTAATGCACTCAACCCAGCTGAAGTCATTGATGTTCAGTTCAACCCAGAGAATGAACGTGCTTGCACCGTGATTGTTCCGGATAATCAGTTGTCGCTTGCAATTGGTAAGAAGGGACAGAATGCACGTTTAGCAGCTAAATTAACAGGTTTTAAAATTGATATTAAATCTGAATCAGAATTTGCAAAAATTTCTGATGTTGCAGATGATGCAAAGCCTAATACTGAAGAAGACTAATTATAAATTCTTTGATAAAGGAGATGATTAGATGGCAAAACAACGTAAAATACCTATGCGCAAGGATATTGTTTTAGGAGAAATGAAGCCCAAAAAAGAACTTGTTCGTATTGTGAAGAATAAAGAAGGCGAAGTCAGTATTGACCCAACTGGTAAAAAGCCAGGTCGTGGAGCATATATTTCGTTAGATGTTGTGGTAGCTAAAAAAGCGAAAGATGAGCGTACATTCGATAAAACTTTTGGAATAAAAGTACCTGATGAGTTTTATGATGAATTAGTTGCGTTTGTTGACCATCAAGCAGCACGCAGGGAACTATTTGGCAATGATTGATAAAAGTCAAAGGGTTTTGCAGATGCTTGGACTTGCTAGAAGAGCTGGCAAGTTGACTACTGGTGAAGAAGGCGTTTTGAAGAGAGTTAGGTCGCGGAAAGCGCAACTTGTTTTTGTTGCCAGTGATAGTTCAGAAAGAACTAAAAAGAAGTTTATAGACAAGTGTAAGAGCTATCAAGTCAATATAAATTGTGATTTTACCCAGCAAGAACTTAGTTTGGCAATTGGAGCGAAACGAAATATGCTGGCAATTGATGATTTAGGTTTTAGCAAGAAAATTATAATGCTATTGAGTTGATGTTTTTACCATAAAGGTTTGGACTATACAATCTGTAGTGATATAAATTGTATAGTTGAGATTGGAGCGTGAATACATGGGAAAAAAGCGAATTTATGAGTTAGCAAAAGAATTGAATGTCAGTAGTAAAGTTGTGATTGAGACAGCACGGGAAAAAGGTTTCGCTGTCAATAACCATATGTCGACAATTGGAGATAATGAGGAGCGCCAAGTAAAAGAGGCACTGAAGCAAACTGCGGATAAGGTAAATACTGCGAAAAAGATTACAGTAAATGAACCAAAAAAAGCGAAAATTTCAAATGAATCACAGCGTTCTCAACGAAATAATAATAGTAAAGAGGCCGGACCAATTCAGAATAAAACGAATAACAACAATAATGGAGTTCAACATAATAACGGGGCTCAAAGTAATAACAGAGCACAGCAAAGTAATAACGGGGCTCAAAGTAGTAATAGAACACAGCAAAGTAATAATAACAGAACACAGCAAAGTAATAACAGAACACAGCAAAGTAATAACAGAACACAACAAAGTAATAATAACAGGGCTCAAAGTAATAACAGAACACAGCAAAGTGATAATAGTAGAACTCAACAGAGTAACAAGGCGCAAGGCAATGCTACACAGAACAATAGGAAACAAACAACTAGTAATCAGCAGAGTTCAGCCACAAACACTTCTGCTAAAAAAAGTAATTCCCGTTTTGAAAACAAATCGAACAGTAATAACACGCGTTCTAATAACTTTGGTCAAAATAGATTTGGTCAAAATTCGAATTCACAAAATCGATTTAGTAACAAAAAGAAACGTAGAAATAAAAAGAATACTCGATACCAAGAAACTAAAAAGCCAGCAGTTCCACCGCGTAAGGATAGGCCGCTCCCAGAAACACTTGTTTATACAGTAGGAATGAATGTCGCTGATATAGCAAAGAAAATCCATCGTGAGCCAGCAGAAATTATCAAGAAGTTGTTTATGATGGGTGTAATGGTCAATCAGAATCAATCCTTGGATAAGGATACAATTGAAGTTTTGGCGGACGATTATGGAATTAAAGCAGAAGAAAAAATTGAAGTTGATGTCGCCGATATTGATAAGTTCTTTGAAGATGAACAAGGGAATACGAAGCATCTTGAAATTCGTCCACCAGTTGTAACAATTATGGGGCATGTTGATCATGGTAAAACAACGTTGCTTGATAAATTACGTCATACTCATGTCACAGATGGCGAAGCTGGGGGAATCACTCAGCATATTGGTGCCTATCAAGTAAAACATGATGGCAAGACGATCACCTTCTTAGATACACCAGGCCATGCGGCATTTACCAACATGCGTGCTCATGGTGCTGACATTACCGATATTACAGTGCTTGTTGTTGCTGCAGATGATGGAGTAATGCCACAAACAATTGAAGCTATTAATCATGCTAAGGCTGCAGAGGTTCCAATCATTGTTGCTGTTAATAAGATTGATAAACCAGGTGCAAATCCTAATCATGTAATGGAACAATTAACCGAATATGAACTTATCCCTGAGGATTGGGGTGGTGAAACAATTTTTGTTGAATTATCGGCTAAATTTGGTAAGAACCTTGACGAATTATTGGATATGATTTTGCTGCAAGCTGAAGTTCTTGAGTTACGTGCAAATCCTAAACAACATGGCGCTGGATCTGTTATCGAAGCTCGTTTGGATAAGGGAAAAGGAACAGTTGCATCATTACTAGTTCAACAAGGAACATTGCATGTTGGTGATCCGATTGTTGTCGGAAATACATTTGGTCGTGTTCGTACAATGATTAACGACAAAGGACAACAGATTACACAGGCTTTACCTGCCACACCAGTTGAGATTACTGGTTTAAATGAAGTTCCGGATTCTGGTGACCGTTTCATCGTCTTTAGTGATGAGAAAACAGCGCGTGCCGCTGGTGAAGAGCGTGCTAAGCGTGCGCTATTGAAAGAACACAGCAACATCCAACATGTTACATTGGATAACTTATTTGATTCACTTAAAGAAGGCGAATTGAAAGAAGTTAATGTTATTATCAAGGCTGATGTGCAAGGATCTGTTGAGGCGCTTGCAGGTAGTTTAAAGAAAATTGAAGTTGAGGGTGTGCGTGTTAACATTATTCATCAGGCTCCTGGTGCTATCAACGAAAGTGATGTGACACTTGCTGAAGCATCTAACGCCATTATTGTAGGATTTAACGTTCGTCCAACACCGCAGGCTAAGTCACAGGCTGAAAGTGATAGCGTTGATATTCGTCTACATCGTGTTATTTATCAGGCAATTGACGAGATTGAGACGGCTATGAAGGGAATGCTTGAACCGGTTTTTGAAGAAAAAATTATTGGACAAGTTGAAATTCGTGAGACTTACAAAGTTTCTAAGATCGGAACAATCGGTGGTGGTTATGTGACTGATGGGTATATTCAACGAGACAGCGGTGTACGTGTAATTCGTGATGGAATTGTGATCTATGAAGGTAAGTTAGCATCTTTGAAGCGTTTCAAGGATGATGTTAAGCAAGTTAAGCAAGGCTTTGAATGTGGTATCATGGTTGAAAAATACAATGATATTAAGATTGGTGACCAAATTGAAGCATTTATCATGGAAGAAGTTCCAGTTGAGTAATTAATTAAGAATTAGATGGAGGAGACGCAATGGCACAAAATTATCGTGTTGGTCGTTTATCTCAAGAAATCCAACGAGAAGTAACAGACATTTTGATGAAGAGAGTTCGTGATCCACGAGTTCAAGGAATTACGATCACAGGAGTTCAGGTTACTGGTGATTTGCAGCAAGCAACCATTTATTACAGCATTCTATCTGAACTTGCCTCTGATGGCGAGAAGACACAAATTGGGTTAGAGAAAGCTAAAGGATTGATTCGCAGAGAGTTAGGTTCAAGGTTGAGTATCTACGTGACACCTGAGCTGATTTTTGAACGGGATCGTTCGGTCCAATATGGTGACCACATTGATGAACTTTTAAATAAGTTGAATCGTCCAGAAAACTAAGAAATTATCTTTTGGACATTGATGGCTTTGAAATTGAAAAAAGAGCGTGGCAAGAGTTTGCGTCTTTTGTGCTGTTATAAAATCATGAATAAATTGGATTTTGTTGTTATGAGTGATTAGATATAGCAAAGACTGGCTTTTGAAATAAGTTTAAAGGAAAGGGGCTGCCGCAAAACGTTTGTTTTGTTACAGTCTCTTTCTTTAGTAATCTTAAAGCGTTTTGGGAGGAAAAAATGGACGGAATTATTCCAGTATACAAAGAACGCGGAATGACAAGTACTGATTGTGTTTTTAAATGCAGAAAAATCTTCAAAATGAGACGGGTTGGACATAGTGGGACGCTTGATCCGAATGTTGACGGAGTATTGCCAGTTTGTGTTGGCAAGGCAACAAAGGTAGTCAATTACTTGATGGATTCAGGTAAAATATATATTGGAGAAATCACACTGGGATTTTCAACAACGACTGAAGATCTTGATGGTGAAATTGTTGAGAAAAAATCAATGAACGAACCATTCACTAGTGCAGAAATTAATGATAAAATGAACGAGTTAACTGGTGATTTGATTCAAATTCCGCCTATGTATTCAGCAATCAAGGTTAATGGCCGCAGACTGTACGATTATGCCCGTGCTGGAGATCCAGTAGAGCGACCTGAAAGAAATGTTCACATTGAATATTTCAAACAGACTAATCCAACTGTTTTTGATCTTGACAGTGGATATCAGAAAATCTATTTTGAAGTTGGCTGTGGAAAGGGAACATATATTAGAACGTTAGCTGTTGATCTAGGACGTCAGCTTGGTGTGCCAGCTGTTATGTCGGATCTATCACGTTTATCAAGTGGTGGTTTTACGATTGACCAAGCTGTTAAAATTAGTGAATTAGCAGAGGCTGCAGAAAATGGTAAGCTTGAAAGTCTGCTATATCCAGTTGATTACGCATTACAAAAATATTTTCATGTCGTGTTAAATGAGAAACAATGGGAAATTATTAAAAATGGTGGTTTCTTATTTCCTGATGAAGTCAATGGTACAGCTAAACAAATTGTTTTGATGTATCAAAACAAAGCCAGATGTATCTATCGTTACAATGAAGAGAAAGAAAGATATCAACCCGAACAGATGATTGATTTAACTTAGAGGAGAATAGAAAGTGCAAGTAATCAACTTAGTAGAACCTTTTAACAAGTCAATACTACCAACAGGAGATATTGTTTTAGCGCTAGGCTTTTTTGATGGTGTGCATCGTGGACACCAAGCAGTTATTCACCGAGCGAAAACCGAAGCCAAGAGTCGAAATGTAAGATTGGCTGTAATGACACTAGACATGCACCCGTCGATTCCGTTCAAGGGAGTGAATCCACGAGATATTAAATATCTGACCATTTTGGAGCAAAAAATTAAACTTTTTGAAAAAATGGGTGCTGATATTGTATATGTAGTCTCATTGAATAATCTTCTGGTCAAAATGGGACCGCAAGAATTTGTCGATAAATATATGGTAGGATTGAATGCAGAGGCAATTGTTGCTGGTTCTGATTATACGTATGGTAAGAAGGACACTGCAAATATGCGGCTCCTTTCAAAATATGCTGAAAAGCGTTTTAAAGTTATTGAAGTGGAACATTTAAATGACAAGAAACAAAAGATTAGCTCAACACGAATTCGAAAAGCACTTTTGAATGGTGATATTGCATGTGCGAATGAGCTTTTGGGATATCATTATCAAAATAGTGGTAAAGTTGTTCATGGTGAACAAAGAGGGCGTGAACTTGGATTTCCCACAATCAATGTTGCAGTTGATACACAAGAGATGCTGCCAGCAGAGGGAATATATGTTGTTAAAGTTGCGCTTGTCGGTAAAGTTGTCTTAGGAATGGCATCGATTGGACGAAATGAGACTTTTGGCGCCGGGAGAGAGGTCACACTAGAAATTAATTTACTTGATTTTTCACAGATGGTATATGATCAAGATGTAGTAGTTGACTGGTATGAGAAGTTAAGGGGACAAGTTAAATATACTGGGGCGGCAGGACTAATTACACAGTTAGAAAAAGATGAGGAAGACACACGGAAATACTTTAAGAAAGCAAGAGAAATATAAGAAATATGGGATAATTGGGCATCATTTCTTGACTTATTTAAGCAGTTCTTGTATATTAATAATTGACTTAGCACTCTATAACATTAAGTGCTAATCGAGGTGATTGAAATGCTTACTAAGAGACAATTGTTAATTCTTGAAGCAATAATTCAGGAGTACACAACTGTTAGAAGGCCTGTTGGTTCGAAATTTTTAGGTGAACAGTTGCCAATGCAGGTAAGTTCTGCGACTATCCGCAATGAGATGGTAGCACTGGAGCATCTGGGATTTATCAACAAGGAACATTCTTCTTCCGGTAGGGTACCAACTCTGAAAGGTTATCGTTACTATATCGATAATCTTGTTAAGCCTGATACTGTTAATCAAGAACAACTGGATGACATCCGCTCCTCATTTGACAATGATTTCTATAAGATTGATGAAATTGTCGCTGAGTCTGCGAAAATACTTTCTGATATGACCAATTACACTGCAATTGCTTTTAAACCTGAGACGAAAAATATTAGATTTCAGGGTTTTAGGGTTCTTCCGGTTGGTAACCAGCAGCTAATGATGATGCTGGTTACCAGTGATGGGAACGTTGAAAGCCAACTCTTTAATGTTCCTAGAGGATTGAGCGGTGATGAGATCGAAGCCGTAATTCGTGTGGTCAATGACCGGATTGTTGGATTACCGCTTGATCAGGTAATTGAGAGACTGCATGAGACGATTCCTCTATTATTGCATTATGTTCAAAGACCTGTAGGATTTCTTGATATTTTCGGGAATATTCTGGAGCGGTCGGCGCGCGAGCAATTCTTTGTGAGTGGCAAGTTGAATTTATTGAATTTTATTGGTAAAGCAGATGTCAATCAGATTAAAGAACTCTATTCTTTGATTGAGCGTTCTGAGGATCTTAATAATTTAATTGGTAATTCGACAGGTACAATTCAAGTGAAAATTGGAGACGAACTGACTAACAGCTCATTAAGCAATTACAGCTTGATTTCAACCACTTACGACGTGGCACAGCATGGACAAGGATTAATTGCTCTGCTTGGTCCAACAAATATGCCATATTCTAAGATGATTGGACTTGTTCAAACATTTCAAGAAGAATTGGCACGTAAATTATTGGATTACTATAGTTTTTATGATGATTAGAAAAGGGGTGTCTGTTTGTCAGAACAAAAGGGAAGCGAAGAAAAGCAAACTCTGAAAACTAATGAGGATATTTCAGAAGAGCCTGTTGAAGGTGAAAAGATTCCAGAAGTTGATGAAAAACAAGCGAAGGAAGAGACTTCAAAAGAACCTGTTGCGGATGGTGAGGATTCTGAAAAAGAAGAATTAAAACAAAAAGCAGCAGAACTTCAAAAAAAATGCGATGGTTTTGAGGATAAGTATCTAAGAGCCGAGGCCGAAATGGCTAATATGCATACAAGATTCAAGAAAGAGCAAGAAAAGTTATTGCGTTATGATGGTCAGAGCCTTGCTAAAGATGTTCTTCCAGTTATTGATAACTTGAATCGAGCATTAAAAATTGAAGTTACTGATGATGCTTCCAAACAATTAAAAAGAGGAATCGAACTTGTTTTCAACGATATGGAAAAAGCATTGAAGGCAAATAATGTGACAAAGATTGAAGCACTTGGTCAAGACTTTGACCCAACACTTCATCAAGCTGTTAAGTCCGTTCCGGCTGGAGAAGGTCAGAAGACGGAAACTGTAATTGAAGTATTTCAGGATGGCTATATGTTGAAGGATCGTGTATTACGACCGGCAATGGTAGTCGTTGCACAATAAATTAAAAATTTTTGAAAGAGGTTGAAATTAATGTCAAAGATTATTGGAATCGATTTAGGAACAACTAACTCTGCAGTTGCCGTTCTTGAAGGAAAAGAAGCTAAGATTATTACTAACCCTGAAGGAAATCGTACAACTCCTTCTGTTGTATCATTTAAAAACGGTGAGACTCAAGTCGGAGAAGTTGCAAAGAGACAGGCAATTACGAACCCTGATACAATTGCATCAATCAAACGTCATATGGGTGAAGCTGGTTACAAAGTAAAGATTCAAGACAAAGAATATACGCCTCAAGAAATTTCAGCGATGATTTTACAATATATTAAGGATTATGCAGAATCATATCTTGGTGAAGATGTTTCGCAAGCAGTTATTACAGTCCCTGCTTACTTTAACGATAGTCAACGTCAAGCTACAAAAGATGCTGGTAAAATTGCTGGACTAAAGGTTGAAAGAATTGTCAACGAACCAACTGCTGCCGCTTTAGCATACGGTCTTGATAAGACTGACCGTGATGAAAAAATCTTGGTATTTGACCTTGGTGGTGGGACTTTCGATGTCTCTATCCTTGAATTAGGTGATGGGGTATTCGAGGTACTTTCAACAAATGGTGATACATTCCTTGGTGGAGATGATTTCGATAGCAAGATTATGGAATGGTTGATTGCTGAATTTAAGAAGGAAAATGGGATTGACCTTTCAAAAGATAAAATGGCTATGCAGCGTTTGAAGGATGCAGCTGAAAAAGCTAAGAAAGATCTTTCAGGAATTACAAGTTCGCAAATCAGCTTGCCATTTATTACTGCTGGCGAGAACGGTCCGCTTCATTTGGAGAAGACCTTAACACGTGCACAATTCGATAATTTAACAGCTGACTTAGTTGAGAGAACAAAAATTCCAGTGCGTAATGCCTTAAAAGATGCTGGACTTTCAATGAGTGAGATTGACGAAGTTATCTTGGTTGGTGGTTCTACACGTATTCCAGCTGTACAGGCTGCAGTTGAATCTGAAACGGGTAAGAAACCTAATCAATCAGTTAACCCTGATGAAGCTGTTGCTTTGGGTGCTGCTATCCAAGGTGGTGTTATTACTGGTGATGTTAAGGATGTTGTTTTACTTGATGTTACTCCATTATCACTTGGAATTGAGACGATGGGCGGAGTATTCACGAAGTTAATTGATCGTAACACAACAATTCCAACAAGCAAGTCGCAAGTCTTCTCGACTGCTGCAGATAACCAACCTGCTGTTGATATTCATGTCATGCAAGGTGAACGTCCAATGTCTGCAGATAACAAGACACTTGGTCGTTTCCAATTAACGGATATCCCAGCAGCTCCTCGTGGAATCCCACAAATCGAAGTAAAATTCGATATCGATAAGAACGGAATCGTAAATGTATCTGCTAAGGATCTGGGAACAAACAAAGAACAAAAGATTACCATTAAAAGTTCAACAGGACTTTCAGACGATGAAATCGAGCGGATGGTTAAGGAAGCCCAAGAGAATGAAGAAACAGATAAGAAACGCAAAGATGAAGTTGACTTGAAGAACGAAGTCGATCAATTGCTCTTCACAACTGACAAAACATTATCAGACATAAAAGATAAGGTTTCTGAAGATGAAATCAAGAAGGCTGAAGAAGCACGCGATGCTTTAAAGAAAGCCCAAGATGAAAATAATGTTGAGGAAATGAAAACTAAAAAAGATGATTTGACGAAGATTGTTCAAGATTTATCGGTTAAGTTATATCAACAAGCGCAAGAAGCCCAAGAGAAAACAGGTGGAGATTCTGCAGCTGCTGATACAGACAAAAAATCTAACGACGATACAGTTGAAGGTGACTTCAAGGAAGTTGATCCTGACGATAAAAAATAGTCGCTAGCTGATAAAAAGTCAAAGACCAAGTTTTGGACTTTGACTTTTTATTTAGCTGTCACTATGTTACGCTAGGCTAAGCAAACATCTTATTTATGATGGAGGGTAAAAATGGCAGAAAACAGAAATCCGTATGAGGTTTTGGGTGTATCCAAAGATACCTCTGCCGCTGATATTAAGAAAGCTTATCGTAAGCTATCTAAGAAGTATCATCCAGATTTGAACAAAGAACCAGGTGCAGAAGAAAAATTTAAAGAGATTAATGAAGCATATGAAATCCTTAGTGATCCGCAAAAGAAGGCGCAGTTTGATCAGTATGGTTCGACTGGCGCTCAGCAAGGCTTTGGTGGATTTTCAGGACAAAATGGTGGCTTTGGTGGCGGATTTGGCGACTTTGGTGGAGGCGGCGGATTCGAGGATATTTTCAGTTCTTTCTTTGGTGGAGGCGGTTCTGCAGCACGCAATCCTAATGCTCCAAGACAGGGACGAGATTTACAGTATGAGATGGACTTAACTTTTGAGGAGGCCATCTTTGGTAAGAAGACAAGTATCCAATATACCAGAGAATCTCTTTGCAAGACTTGTGGTGGTAGTGGTGCTAAACCAGGAACCACTCCAGAAAATTGTTCACATTGTGGTGGTAGTGGTGTTGTCCGTGTCAAGAGATCAACCCCACTCGGACAGGTAGTTACACAACAAGAATGTGAAGTGTGTCACGGGACAGGTAAGATTATCAAGGACAAGTGCGAAACTTGTCATGGTGATGGTCATGTCCATAACAAGCATGAGGTTGAGGTCTCAATTCCAGCGGGGGTTGAAGATGGAAATCAAATGCGTTTGCAAGGACAAGGCGAAGCCGGTGAGAACGGTGGTCCTTATGGTGATTTGTATGTTGTCTTCAATGTTGCTCCAAGTAAGATATTTAAGCGAGATGGAGCTAATATTTTCTTTGAAATGCCAATTAGTTTTGTACAGGCGACACTAGGAGATGAAGTTACAGTCAAGACTGTTCATGGCGAGGTACAGATGAAGGTCCCGGCTGGAACTCAATCAGGTACAGTCTTCAGGCTACGAGGTAAGGGAGCACCATATCTACGTGGTAATGGTAACGGTGATCAGCAAGTCACTGTTAAGATTCAAACGCCCAAAGGCTTGAATCAGAGGCAAAAAGAAGCGTTACGCGCTTTTGCTGATGCCAGTGGAGAAAAAACACAAAATGAATCAATTTTTGATAAATTAAAGAAACACAAAAAATAATAGATAAAGTCTAGCTTGATTTTAGGATTACTAAATTTGAGCTGGGCTTTATTTGTACGTTCTTTCTGGGTGCGTTGTATTTAGTATGGCAGCTTGCTATAATTAGATTCAAAGAACATTTCAAGTAAGAAAGTAGGAATTAATACATGGATGTTGAATTATTGAAGGAGCGCCAAAAAAGAATTCGCAATTTCTCAATTGTAGCGCATATCGATCACGGAAAATCTACTTTGGCAGATCGAATCTTGGAATTAACCGAGACGGTATCAAAAAGAGAAATGCAGGCACAGCTTCTTGATTCCATGGAATTAGAACGCGAACGTGGTATTACAATCAAGTTGAATGCTGTAGAACTTAACTATCATGCAAAAGATGGCAAAACATATATTTTTCATTTGATTGATACACCAGGCCATGTGGATTTCTCCTATGAGGTTTCAAGAAGTCTTGCTGCATGTGAAGGAGCAGTTTTGGTTGTTGATGCAGCACAAGGTGTTGAGGCGCAAACACTTGCCAATGTTTATTTGGCTTTGGACGATGACTTGGAGATTGTACCTGTGATTAACAAGGTGGATTTACCATCTGCACAACCTGAAGTGGTTCGACAGGAGATTGAAGACGTCATCGGGCTTGATGCCTCAGAGGCTGTTTTAGCAAGCGCAAAAAAGGGAATTGGCATTGAGGAGATGCTTGAAAAAATTGTACGCGATATTCCTGCTCCAAAGGGTAGCATAGCAGGATCGTTAAAAGCATTGATTTTTGATTCTGTTTATGATGATTATCGTGGAGTTGTTTTAAGCATTCGTGTTTTTGAGGGTATCGTTAAACCCGGTGACCATATTCGGTTGATGAATGGTCAAACAGAATATGAAGTTGTTGAAGTAGGGGTTAATTCCCCTAAACCAATTAAGCGAGATCTGCTGATGGCAGGTGATGTTGGATATTTAACTGCAGGTATCAAGGATATCCAGGATACCCGAGTAGGTGATACAGTAACTAGCGCGGATAATCCGGCAGAAAAGGCATTGGAAGGCTATCGTGAAATGAATCCAATGGTTTATTCTGGACTCTATCCGACTGATAATGCAAAATATAATGATTTAAGGGAAGCACTTGAAAAATTACAGTTAAATGATGCAGCATTGGAGTTTGAACCCGAGACTTCAACAGCACTTGGGTTCGGATTTCGTTGTGGGTTTTTAGGACTTTTGCATATGGATGTGGTCCAAGAAAGACTCGAACGTGAGTTTAATATGGACTTGATTACAACTGCTCCATCGGTGACTTATGATGTTGAGCTGACTGATGGGGCGCATAAGATTGTTTCTAACCCTGCGGAAATGCCTGAATCAACTGCAATAAAGACAATCAATGAACCTTTTGTAAAAGCCACGATTATGGTTCCTAATGATTATGTAGGGTCTGTTATGGAACTTTGCCAGGCAAAACGCGGAAAGTTTGTGACAATGGAGTATCTTGATGATTATCGTGTGAATGTAATCTATGAGATGCCGCTTTCAGAAATAATTTTTGATTTCTTTGATAAGCTAAAGTCCAGTACGAAAGGGTATGCATCACTTGACTATGACTTAGATGGTACTCGTGCAGGAGACTTGGTAAAGATTGATATTTTGTTGAATGGTGGCAAGGTTGATGCGCTCAGTTTTATTGCTCATCGTGAATTCGCACCGCAAAGAGCCCGCGTGATTACTGGTAAGCTAAAAGAAATAATTCCACGTCAGAATTTTGAAATTCCTATTCAGGCTGCAATAGGAGCGAAAATTATCGCTAGGACAAATATTAAGGCATATCGTAAGGATGTTACAGCTAAAATTCATACTGGTGATCCAGATCGACGTGCTAAATTATTGGATAAGCAGAAACGTGGTAAAAAACGTATGAAATCCGTTGGAACTGTCGAGGTACCGCAAGAAGCATTTATGGCAGTCTTAAAAACAAATGAAGAATAATATGTCTTAAAATATATGTATAGAAAAAACGAACTTTGACAAGTAAAAATGTTAAGGCTCGTTTTTTTTATATATAATAAATTAGTGATTAAAGAACTTTTTTTACTTTTGGCAATAGTATGAATTAATTTTGGAAAAGGAACAAACTTGAAAAACCAGTTATGCAAATACCAATAAGTAAGACAAACAGATTTGACCATCCCTTGCCTGCTCCAAATTTAAAGTTGGCTAGTGGCATAAGGATGGTTATGCATCCCGTGATGAAAAAAAGCAGATATACTTGTTTAAGCGGGAGAAAAATCTCGACCAAAAACAAACTTATCAATAATATCAAAACCCGAGAATTTCGATACCATGTAATTCTCCCGAAGAAAACGCGGAAATAAGAAAAGGACGAATCTTTTTCAAGCGAGAGGTACTTGAGTATCAACAAGACTAACCAAAAGATATACAAACCTAAAGCAATTTTCGTCATTTTATCACCCCAATTAATTTTTCTCGAATAACGATGTAAGTCGCTCCATAAATTTTGCAACGAAACGCTCAACATCAACATTGACAGCTACTTGCGTTGTTGTTGCAGGTAAGTTCAAGCGAGTCTCATCTCCAATTGTGCGTCCTTCATAAGGTTCCTGTGTATCTACTTTCATGTTTAGATAAACTGTCTCAAGGAGCTTCGGTTCAAGTGCGGCAGCTACAGCAAGGGGGTCATGAAGAGCACACCCATGCAGATGAGGATTTGTTTCTTTGTAGGCAGCAATATAATAGTCAACTAAATCAGCATAAATATCGCCAGATTTTGTTTTAAGATTACGCCAAATCGTAGTTTCGTGCTGTGTTAACAATGTTCTTGTAGTAACGTCTAAGCCGACCATTGTCAAAGGAATATCGGATTGGAACACTTCGTTTGCTGCTTCCGGATCCTGATGAATGTTTGCTTCTGAAACAGGACTAACATTGCCAGGAACTGTTAACGCGCCACCCATTAATGTTACATGACCAATCAATTTTGTAATTGCGGGATCCTGCTTAATTGCAGCAGCTAAGTTGGTAAGCGGCCCAGTTGGAACTAACAGCAGGTCTTTTTTATATTTGTGAATTGCATCAATTAGAAAGTCGATGCCGGATTGACTTGCAACTTTTGTTGAGGTATGGGTAATTTCTAAGTTTGCTACTCCGTTAACCCCATGAATGCGTGCACTAACTGGTTGCACAGCGAAACTTGAGGTAGTTGATGAATGTGAGAGACCTTCGTAGACTGGAATACTGCCTGCTCCGAGTAATGAAAGCAAGTCGAGGCTATTTTGTGTACCCTGCTTAACAAGTACATTCCCATAAGAGCCAATGATGCCAATTAAATCACAGTCTTGATCTGCTAGCGCATACGCTAGTGCCAGTGCATCGTCAATACCAGTATCTAGGTCTAATATCATTTTATATTTAGCCATTTGCTGCCTCCAAGAATTCAAATATATATTTACTTATATCTTACCAAAGAATAGTAAAGGTGACTAGGTAGTCTGTTGCTTAATGAGGATTGGCGAAGATTGGAAACTCAGAGTTTAATATGATACACTATGATTATTATAAAGTATACTAAGAGTTACCTTTTGCGAAATATAAAGATAGGTGTGACTATTTTGGGACAAATTGAGCGGAGATTTGAAATTCGTGAATTAAAAAAACAAGATTTAGTAGTTGCGGCTGAAAACAAATTTTTTAAAAATGGTTTTGAAACAACTACCATTGATGAAATTGCTAAGGAAGCAGAATTTAGTAAGAAAACATTGTATGCTTACTTTGATAGTAAGAACCAGATATATTTTGAAATAATGTTGCGTGGGTATAAACAATTGTTAGAAATGATACAGATTCAGCAACAAGAAAGTCATCCACTAAATTCAAGCCAACACTTTGCGGAATTTTGGAAGGCATTTGATAATTTTTCAGGTACGCACAAGGGGTATCTAAACGCCATTATTTTTTTTGAAAGTTGTGATGAACAGATACAGGATACTTACAAAGTTGCTGAATATCAGCAATTAAGGCAAGAATTACTGGATAGTCTATTGGAATTTTTTGAATTTAAAACTGATACATTTAAGATGAAAAGTGAGTTATTATGGCAATTTGTTTTAAGTACAGGACAGAGTGCATTAGGTAATCCTGAGAAAAGCCAGCTGATATTACAAACTGGGTATGAGTTATTATCTAGCATGGTAGATCAGCAATTAAGTTAAAAAAAGTTTAAATAAAGTTAAATGAGGAAATATCTGAATAAATATGTTGTCACAAACAAGATGAAACATTACTATTGATATAGTAGTAACTTTTCAGCTATTTGATGAGGATGGTGAAGTGATGAAACAAAGTCTAAATGAGTTTTTGGTTGCGGGCTTGGCTAATCTAGGATTCGACGGGGGTTTAGACTTAATTTGGAACAAAGATGAGCATACTTTTACGGTTGACATCACTTTTAGTATTGAACAAAAGGGACAGCACTTCCTATTGGACATGACTGGTGACAGCTCCAAAGAAAACCCAATAGAATTTGTAGATTCTATTCTTTTATATGACAGCACACGTCAAAAGTTTAAGCCTGCTTGGAATGATGACTTCTTGGCTTGTATAGCATATGAGGGTAGACTTGGTTGGAAGAGAGCACGAGGCGTAGCTTTTTTGGAGTACCTAAAAGTAATATTGCTATCTGGTCGCAAAAATCTGCAGCAATTTTTGAGTAATAGTGAGCAGCTGGATTTTTTATTGAATTTTGAATTGAAATGGTCAGAAGAAAACTTTGAGAACTTGGTTAGAGAAAAACAAAAAAATGTGTCTGGTACGCTGCCATACTAAGTATAAGAGATAAAATCAGTTTGGAGGATTTCATTTGCGCTGGAATAAATTAACGATTGAGGCCAATAATGAATTACAAGCACCACTTGAGAATATTCTGTTGGACTTGAAAGCACAGGGAATTGAGAAAAATGAGGATGACTTTTTAGCGGGTCGAAGTGATTCTGTCATTATCAGCGGTTTCTTTGAGTTACGCCAAAAGATCAATGATCAGGTTGATTTTATTAGAACACGCATCACTAAGCTCGAAGAGTATGGGTTTGATGCCAAAGACGTTACCATCAAGTGCTGTGTCATAGATGATCAGGCTTGGAAAGATGAGTGGGAGAAGTATTATCACGCACAAAGAATTACCCGCTTTCTAGCGATTGTTCCTTTTTGGGAAGAGTATCAAAAACAACAAAGTTCAGAAATTGTTATTAGGTTAGATCCGCAACAAGCATTCGGGACTGGAACACATCCGACCACAGTACTTGCTTTGCGTGCACTAGAAACCTATGTGCGTGGATCTGAAGTTGTTTTTGATGTTGGAACTGGAACTGGAATATTGAGCATTGCAGCAAGCCTGCTGGGTGTTAAGAGTGTCTACGCCTGTGACGTGGAAGATGCTGCCATTGTATCTGCAAGACGGAACTTAGAATTAAATGGGACTGTTGATAATGTCAAGCTAGAACTAAATAGTTTACTGACTGGAGCAAACGGACAAGCTGATCTCATACTTGCCAATATATTGCCTACGGTGCAGACTCTATTATTGCCGCAAATACCAGAACATTTAAAATCACAAGGCAAGCTCATCATGGCGGGAATTATTGCTGAGAAAGAAGACGAGATGACAGCACAGGTACAAGCGGCTGGATTAAAGATTATTGAGACACTGAGCGATGGAAAATGGATTGCACTTATTGCCCAAAAAGATTTGGAGGATTGAAAAATGCAGCGATATTTCATTGCTAAGTTCGAGATAGCTGATGACTTAGTTCTACCGGCAGATATCTATCATCATGCAATTAGAGTCATGAGGCTGCATATTGATAGCCAATTTGAACTTGTTTTGCAGACTCAAAAAGTGGCTTTGATGAGAATTACAAAAATTACAAAAGAAGAGGCTCATGCTGAATTGATCAGTTGGGTTGAAACTGATGTTGAGCTTCCGGTTTCTGTAACAATTGCCTGTGCACTTTCCAAAAATGACAAAGCTGAGTGGATAGTGCAAAAAGGAACTGAACTGGGTGCCAGTAAATTTATTTTTTTTGCTGGAGAATTCTCTGTTGCAAAATGGGATCTAAAAAAAGTAGCAAAAAAAGTCGAACGTTTAACGAAAGTGGCTTTGAATGCTGCACAGCAAGCACATCGAACTCAGATTCCAAGTGTTCAGTATTGCCCAAGTCTGACTGCGATTGAATTACTACACTTTGATTACCGATTAGTTGCTTATGAAGAATCAGCAAAAAAGGGTGAGAAAAGCAACTTATTCAAATTAACCGCTTCAATTAAAAAGAAAATTACAGCTTCAACTCAACCTAAACTGCTTGCTGTTTTTGGAACTGAGGGTGGGATATCACCTCTGGAAGTTGAATATATGGATGAAAATAGTTTTATTTTTGCAGGATTCGGGCCAAGAATTATGCGTGCTGAGACAGCTCCACTGTATCTACTCGCTGCACTTTCATTCGCATTAGAATTAGGGTAAAATATAGACAATTATAATTAAGTGAGGATTAAAAATGACTTTAAAAAAAATATTTTCAGTAACGACTTTATGGTATTTGGCATTTGCAGCTGCGGTAGCGATTGTCGTTCCAATTATTTTTAGCTTTATGGACTTAACAGATGTTCAAAAATATACTTTTGCTTTTTTTGGAATTAATGTAGTATTTACAATTTTATCTGGATTAGTTGTGGGAATTAAGAAACAGTCGCTTATCTATTTACTTTTTTTCCCGCTTTTATATCTCGTTGGGGTAAAATTGTTTTTTGAGAGTTTTGCATATTATATTGCGCTTATTTATCTCTTAATTGGTTTTTTAACATATGGTGCAGTTAAGGATTAGCTTAAAAAGTATCAGAACAGGTTTAGCCTGTGAGGAAAATGTGTTTGAAAGGAACGAAAACTTTTATCACATTTCTTTGTATACCGATTTCTGAGTGAGTAGAAAAAAAAGAATAAGAGCAGCTGATTTTGGGAGTGGACATTATGGAAAAAGAAACTAACTGGAGTGCAGATGATGTAATCAGAGGTGTCCAGCAGTACATGAATGAAAAGCACGTAGCATTAGTAAAAAAGGCATATGACTTTGCTAATTATGTGCACAAAGATCAACGGCGCCAGTCAGGCGAACCATACATCATCCATCCAATCCAAGTTGCGGGAATACTTGTGGACTTGAAGATGGATCCAGCAACAATCTGTGCTGGATTCTTACATGATGTCGTCGAGGATACACCGGTTACCTTAGGGGATTTAGCTGAATTATTTGGCAAAGATGTTGAAATAATTGTTGATGGGGTTACTAAGCTTAGTAAAATTGAATATAAATCACATCAGCAGCAGCTAGCAGAGAATCATCGCAAGTTACTATTGGCAATGTGCAAAGACCTAAGAGTAATCATTGTGAAACTTGCTGATCGTTTGCATAATATGCGGACCTTATCCCATTTACGCCCTGACAAGCAACGCAGAATTGCTAACGAAACACTTGAGATTTACGCTCCTCTGGCAGATCGCTTAGGTATCAGTACCATCAAATGGGAATTAGAGGATGGTTCTTTGCGTTATCTTAATCCACAGCAGTATTATCGAATTGTTCACCTAATGAACTCAAAGAGAACAGAAAGAGTTCAGTATATTGATAAAGCAATTATTGATATTAAGAAATCAATTGCAGACTTAAATGTTGATTGTGAAATTTATGGACGTCCCAAGCATATCTATTCAATTTATCGTAAGATGAAAGACCAGCATAAGCAGTTTAGCCAGATTTATGATCTTTTGGCTGTCAGAGTCATTGTGCACTCTATCAAGGATTGTTACGCGGTTTTAGGAGCAATTCATACTCAATGGAAGCCTATGCCAGGGCGTTTTAAAGATTATATTGCAATGCCAAAAGCAAATATGTACCAATCTCTGCATACAACTGTAATCGGTCCGAAAGGTCAGCCCTTTGAAGTACAAATTAGAACTTCTGAGATGCACCGAGTTGCTGAATATGGAATTGCTGCTCATTGGGCGTATAAGGAAGGCAAGACAGAAGCAATTGCTAGCAATGATACTGGCACAAAACTTAATTGGTTTAAAGAGATTATTGAGTTGCAAGATGACAGCAGTGATGCTGCAGAATTTGTCGAGAGTGTGAAAGGTGACTTATTTGGCGACCGTGTTTATGTATTTACTCCTAAAGGTGATGTGTTTGAATTACCTAAAGGTGCCGGCCCACTAGATATGGCCTATTCGATCCATACTGAAATCGGGAATAAGACTGTTGGTACAAAAGTCAATGGCAAGATGGTGCCACTTGATTATCAGGTTAAAAATGGTGATATTGTTGATATTTTAACTTCATCGAATTCTGCGGGACCCAGTCAAGACTGGTTGAAATTGGTGCATACAAATAAGGCACGCAATAAGATAAAACGCTTCTTCAAACAGCAAGATCGAGTTGAAAATGTTGATAAGGGTAAAGAAATTATTGATGAGAATTTACTTGAAATGGGTTTCGAACCGAAAGCTGTTTTGATAAATGATAATATTGCAAAAGTTTTGAAAAAACGTAAATTTTCAAGTGCTGATGACCTATTTGCAGCAATTGGGTTTGGTGAGGTTGCACCGCTTGGCGTTATTAATATTCTCACTGAGAAAATTAGAGCTGAAAAAGAATCAAGCCGAAAGCGACAAGAAGAAAAGGCTCTGTTAGAAGATCACCAGGAACTTACAAAAGAAAATGGACAAAGTACTCCAAAAGCTAAGAGTGGTGAAGATGTTGTAATCGCAGGGGTTGACAACCTATTAGTTAGATTGAGTCATTGCTGTAATCCAATCCCAGGAGATGAGATTGTAGGTTATATTACAAAAGGGCGTGGAGTTTCTGTACATCGTGTAGACTGTCCTAATGTGAAGAATGCTAAACAAGCTGGAAGTCGCTTTATTGAGGTAACCTGGAATATCGTGCCAGATGCTAAAACATTTTATAATGCAGATCTACAAATTCAAGGGTATAACCGCTCAGGTTTGCTGAATGATATTTTACAAGCTCTTAATAATAGTACTCGCCAATTGAAGTCAGTTAATGGGCGAGTTGACAACAATAAACTTGCAACAATGGACGTTACGGTTGGGATACGTGATGGAATTCACTTGCAGCGAGTTATTGATAATATTAAGCGTGTACCGGATGTCTATGTAGTTAAAAGAACAATTCATTAAGGAGAAAGCTGACAAGTGAGAGTTATAGTCCAAAGAGTTACTCAAGCAAGTGTTACAATTAATAATAAAACATATAATGAAATAGCTAATGGCTTTTTATTGCTTGTCGGTTTCACAGAAGGTGATGGATTAGCTGAGATTAAATATTTAGTTCATAAAATTAGCAAGTTGCGTGTTTTTTCTGATGCCGAAGGTAAAATGAATCTTAGCATTGGACAAGTTCAAGGGCAGATTCTGTCTATCTCACAATTTACATTATATGCGGCTTTGAAGAAGGGCAATCGACCAAGTTTTACTGCGGCACAAAATCCAGAAGAGGCAAAGAAAAATTACACAATGTTTAATGCGGCTTTGGGTCAAGAAGGAATCATTGTTAGAGCAGGGGTCTTTGGTGCTGATATGCAAGTGATTCTGACGAATGATGGGCCAGTAACCATTATTTACGATACCAATGATCTCAAATAAGGGGGAGAGTCTATTGCGCTTAATTTCATTGGAAAAAGAAGCTCAGGAGTTCAGCCGAAAAAGAGAAAATGTTTTTGTACCAACTACTTTTGGAGTTAAAGTAATTCGTGAACGGTTTGAACTGGAACAGAGGACAAAGGTCTATTTGCATGAAGTGACGGCTGAAAAAAAATTTTTGGCAATCAGCAGGGCTGACAATATTGAGGTCCATGTGATTTTACCGCCTAACATTGAAAATGAAAAAGTTCCAGTACTCTTTTATGTTCACGGTGGGCAATTTATTTCTGGTGGAATTGCAACGCATAGTAAGCTTGTACGAGAATTGGCTTGTCGCGCACATGTTGCAGTTGTTTTTCCAGAATATTCGCTGGCACCTGAAGCAAAAGCGCCTGAAGCACTTGCTGAACTAGAAGAAGTCTACAAACGGCTTCCTGAATTAGCAGAAGAATTTCCATTGGATTTGTCACGGATAATGTTATCTGGTGATGATTCTGGCGGAACGCTGGCAACTTGTTTGGCTTATCATGTTCAGCAGACCACAGGCAAGAAAATTTATAAGATTTTGTTATTTTGTCCAGTAATGAATGCGGCCTTTGATACAAATTCATATCATCAATTTGCTGGCGGCTACGATTTGACTCGTGAACAGATGAAATGGTCATGGGAACAATATTTAGCATTTGACACTGATACCCAGAGCAGTAGTATTTCCCCCTTACAGGCAGATTTTGCAACACTTGGAGGGCTACCAGAGACATTGATAATCACTGCTGAAGCTGATGTTGTCCGAGATGAAGCAGAGTCCTTTGCCCGCAAAATGCGTGATGCTGGAGGAGATGTAACACAGATTAGGTTTCAAGGAACGATTCATGAATTTATGGTACATAATGTATTAGATAAGACGAATACCTGTCGTTTAGCGATGAACACTGCGGTTGATTGGATTAGGAGAAGGCAAGAAGAAAGTCAAGTTTGAAAGACTTTATATGGGACTTTGATGGGACACTTTATGAATTGAATTGAAGAGTAATTTTGAGCGATGGGGAACTGTTGATGAGAAAGCAAAATAAATCTTTTACATATAGAAACAAAAGCAATTTAATTTTACTAGTAATTGTAATCATTCTTACTACGATATTAGCTGCTAAAACATTTGGATACTTTCAACAAGTAACTATTATGACGACAAAAACTGCCTTACGAAGTGGACCAGGGACTGAATACTCAAAGAAAAGCACCTTAAAAAGAGAGCAGAGGGTCACAATAATTCGGAGGAAGTACCATTGGATTTATATTAAAGATGTGAGTAATCAATTTGGTTGGATTGCCGATTGGAATTTAGCAAAAAAAAATCGTAATAAGATAAGCAATCTTTCAAATGCTACAATTGTAATTGATCCAGGACATGGTGGCGCTGATTCAGGTGCGCTGTCCACGGCCGGTAAGATGGAGAAAACCTATACTTTGAAGGTTGCACGCAAAGTAGTCGCAAAGCTGCGTGCAAAAGGTGCAAAGGTCTATATGACTAGAGATTCAGATAAGTACGTAGGATTGTCAGCGAGAGCAAAACTTTCAAACAAAGTACATGCCGATGCTTTTATCAGTTTTCATTTTGATTCTTCACCAGTTGCAAATGATGCTTCAGGTGTCACAACGTACTACTATCATAAAAAATGGTCTTATCGCTTAGCTAAGACCGTGAATTCTGAATTTAATACATTAAGTTTAGACAATCGTGGGATTGATGTGGGCAATTTTTTGGTCATTCGCGACAATGAATTTCCAGCAATTCTGCTAGAAATGGGTTATATCAACAGTGAGCGGGATTTTGCACAGATTAAAGCTAAATCTTATCAAAATACAATTTCTTCAGATGTTGTGACGGGTTTGACAAAATACTTTGAAAATTAGCTATTTTGGATGCAAATCTTGACTTTGTAGTAAAATTAAAGTATGTTTATAATTGTATATTAGAGCCGGATGGAAGAGGAGTAGCTGAGAATTCTTAAGCAGAGAGTGGAGCAATTGGTGAAAGCCCCACTAAGATAAGCAGCGAAAGACACTTTTGAGGTGTATGTGCAATGCATACCGTTGTGGAACGTTATCCAAATGAGTAACTAATTAAGGTGGTACCGTGCTGTTTTGCACCCTTGTCGAATTTTTTCGGCAAGGTTTTTTTAGTTAAACTGTGAAAAATTGAGGAGGAGTAAATAATGAAATATCAACGTCCAAAGGGTACGACAGATATCGTACCTGGAGAATCTGAAAAATGGCAAAGTGTTGAAGAAAAAGCACGCAAGCTATTTAATAAATATCGTTATAATGAAATTCGTACACCAATATTTGAAAGTTTTGAGGTCTTTTCTCGTACTTCAGGTGAGACTTCAGATATTGTTACAAAGGAGATGTATGATTTCTTTGATAAGGGAGAACGGCATATTACATTACGCCCCGAAGGAACTGCAGGAGTAGTACGCGCATATGTTGAAAACAAATTATATGGACCAGAGATTCAAAAACCGTGCAAGATATTTTACATGGGACCGATGTTTCGTTATGAGCGACCACAGGCTGGTAGGTTACGAGAGTTTCATCAAATTGGAGTTGAAGCGTTTGGGGTTGACAACCCAGCATTAGATGTTGAAGTGATGTCAATGGCAGTTGAACTCTTACGCAGTTTTGGCTTAAAGAAGTTGAAACTTGCTATCAATACTTTGGGTGATAGCGAGTCGCGGACTAATTATCGTAATGCTTTGGTTGCGTATCTTGAACCATTTGAGGAGCAACTAAGTGCTGATTCAAAAGAACGGCTCCACAAAAACCCATTACGTGTTCTTGACAGCAAAGACCAAGATGATCAGAAAATTGTTGCGGATGCACCTGATATTCTTGATTATTTGACTCCTGACGCACAAGAACATTTTGCTAAGGTCAAGTTGCTGCTGGATACACTTGAAATACCATATGAGATTGACTCGAATATGGTTCGCGGACTTGATTATTATAATCATACAATTTTTGAGATTATGAGTGATTCTAAGGCTTTTGGTGGTAAATGGACTACAGTTTGTGCTGGTGGCCGTTATAACGGTCTTGTTGAACAATTAGGCGGACCAGAAACACCAGGAATTGGTTTCGGACTCGGTGTGGAGCGACTACTACTGATTTTGGATGCTGAGGGAATAGAGTTAAAGACGGATAATGGTTTGGATGTTTATGTGGTTGGTATTGGAGAGCAGACTCTTTCCGGAACAATGAAACTTGTGCATGCGATTCGTAAAGCGGGTTTTAGTGCGGAGCGTGACTATTTAGAACGAAAACCCAAAGGTCAATTTAAAGCAGCTAGTCGCTTAGCTGCTAAATACACGCTTACAGTTGGTGAAGAGGAACTTGCAGCAGGTAAGGCAAATCTGAAAGAAATGTCCAGTGGTCAAGAAGTTACAGTGAATCTTTCAGATATTCAAACAAATTTTGGTGAAGTTATACAAAACATCAATTCTACAAAGGGAGAATAGTGAATAACATGGAGAGAACAGTTTATTGTGGACTAGTAGATGAATCATTTTTAGGCAAAAATGTGACTTTGAAAGGCTGGGTTCAAAAACGACGTGACCTTGGAAATTTAATTTTTATTGATTTGAGAGATCGTGAGGGAATTGTCCAATTAGTATTTAGTCAGGCTTTTGACGAGGCTGCTCTTAAAGTCGCCGATGAACTGCGCAGCGAGTATGTAATTGAAGTCACTGGCAAGGTTGTAAATCGTGGCGAAGATGCAACCAATCCAAAAATGGCAACAGGTAAGTTTGAAGTTGAAGTTCATGAGATTAACCTCTTGAATAGGGCGAAAACACCACCGTTTTATATTGAAGATGGTATCAATGTTGCAGACGATCTGCGCTTGAAGTATCGCTATCTTGATTTGCGTCGCCCTGAGATGCAGCGAGGTTTGATTCTTCGCAGCAAAATTACACAATCGATTCATCGCTATCTTGACGAAAATAAATTTATTGATATTGAAACTCCATATTTGACAAAGTCGACCCCTGAAGGTGCACGCGATTACCTTGTACCTTCTCGTGTATATCCAGGACATTTTTATGCACTTCCACAATCACCACAGTTATTCAAACAACTATTGATGGGTGCTGGGTTTGACCGCTATTATCAAATTGCACGTTGTTTCCGTGACGAAGATTTGCGGGGGGATCGTCAACCAGAATTTACACAGATTGACTTAGAGACCTCGTTTATGACGGCTGAAGAAATTCAGGATTTAACAGAGGGCTTGTTGAAATGTGTCATGAAGGATACTTTAGATATCGATATTGAACTTCCGCTTAAGCGAATTACTTGGAACGAAGCAATGGATCGCTTTGGATCAGATAAGCCAGATGTACGTTTTGGAATGGAATTGAAGAATATGGCGGGTGCGGTCAAAGATGTTGATTTCAAGGTATTTCAGAACACACTTGAAAATGGTGGTCAAGTTAAAGCAATTACTGTACCAGGTGGAGCAGACAAATACTCACGTAAAGAAATTGATGCCAAGCAAGATTACATCAAACGTTTTGGTGCAAAAGGGATGGCATGGTTGAAGGTAACTGATGATGGGTTTTCTGGACCTATTGCTAAGTTCTTCAATGAAAACGTGGCCGTTTTGTGTGAAGCAGCGGAAGCTCAAGTAGGAGACTTAATCTTATTTGTTGCCGATACAAGAGATGTTGTTGCAGCTTCATTAGGATATTTACGTACAAGTATTGCTAAGGAATTAGACATGATCGATGAAAGTAAATTTGCATTTTTATGGGTTGTTGATTGGCCACTGTTTGAGTATAGTGAGGACTTTCATAGATACATTGCAGCTCACCATCCATTCACAATGCCTAACGAAGAAGATGTTGCTTTACTAGATACCAATCCCCATAAGGCACATGCACAAAGTTATGATATCGTGTTGAATGGTTACGAATTGGGTGGGGGGTCAATTCGTATTCATCAACGGAAAATTCAAGAAAAAATGTTTAAGGCACTTGGATTTACAAAAGAAAGTGCAGAAGCACAGTTCGGTTTCTTTATTGATGCGCTTGATTACGGGTTCCCACCTCATGGCGGCTTAGCAATTGGATTAGATCGGTTTGCAATGCTGTTAGCCAAACGTGATAATATTCGTGAGATTATTGCATTTCCAAAGAATTCAAAAGCATCTGAACCGCTTACTAATGCACCAAGTACGGTTGCGCCAAAGCAACTAGATGAATTACACTTGGAAACAATAGAGGATTAATTAGCAGCAACAAGTGTGACTTAATGGGATGCAAGATATGTTTATACGAAATCAAGAAGGAGGCTAGATCAAAATTTAATTTTTGACCCAGTCCTCTTTTTGTCAGTAAATTATTTTACAAATTACCTTTTTAAAAGCATAATTAGGAGTATTAACAATTGAAGTATGAAAATAGATAGGTTATTTTATACATTTACTAGGAGGAATTTCAATGAGCGAAAAGATTGATACGGCAATATTTGCTGGTGGTTGTTTCTGGTGTATGGTAAAACCATTTGATGAATACCCTGGAATTATTAGAGTGGTTTCAGGATATACTGGTGGGCATGTTTCAAATCCGACTTATGAGCAAGTTTGTTCACATACAACTGGTCACACAGAAGCAGTTGAAATAACTTTTGATCCAGCGGTCGTTTCGTATGAGAAATTAGTAGAGATTTATTGGCAGCAGACAGACCCGACAGATGCGATGGGACAATTCCAAGATCGGGGAGATAGTTATCGCCCAGTAATATTTACAAAAAATGATGAACAAAAAGAAATTGCGCAAGCTTCACGCTTGAAGCTGATGCAAAGTGGTAAATATAACAAGCCAATTGTTACTTCAATTGAAGATGCTAAACCATTTTACAAGGCAGAAGAATATCACCAAGACTTCTATAAGAAAAATCCAGAGCGCTTTGCAATGGAAGAGATTGGCAGAATGGAATACAAGAGTCACTTTTCATAAAGACACCTAAATAAGAGGAGAATAGAGAAAAATAAATGGATGAATTTCAGCGAATATGGAAAAGACACCAGTATGTTGCGCGAGCTTCTACTGCATTTATTTATGGAATCTTAGTTTCAATCGCGATGAACTTTTTTTGGACACCAGGTAAGATTTATTCGTCTGGTGTTACGGGATTAGCGCAGTTGGTTGAGACTCTTACACGCCAATATGGACCAGTTCATTTATCAACTGCGATACTTCTTTTACTATTGAACTTACCGCTGTTTTTGATTGCTTGGAAGAATATTGGGCACCGTTTTACTTTTTTTACTTTTTTGGCGGTTATCTGTTCAAGTATTATGATTAAGTCATTAAAGCCAATCACACTGACAACGGATCCAATAATTTGTGCGATTTTTGGAGCTGCAATCAATGGATTTGGTACGGGATTAGCACTTAAAAATGGAATTTCAACAGGTGGTTTAGATATTATTGGACTGACTTTGCGCAAGAAAACTGGCAAAAGTATAGGGACAATTAATATGACATTTAATGCATTGATAGTTTTAGCTGCAGGGGCTGTTTATGGGTGGCCCTATGCATTCTACTCAGCACTTGGAATCGTAATCAATGCACGTGTTATGGATATGGTTTATACTCGTCAGCAGAAGATGCAGGTAATGATTGTTACTAACAAGCCAAAGAGTGTGGTTGACTGCATTCAAAGCCACATGAGGCGTGGAATTACAATTGTACATGGTGCTGAAGGTGCATACCGGCATGATGAAAAATCAATTTTATTTACTGTTATTTCAAGATATGAGCAAGCAGAATTAAAAGCTGCGATGGAAGAGTCTGATCCATATGCTTTTGTAAGTATTTCTGAAAATGTACAAATAATGGGTCATTTTTATGAACCCGAACCTTAAATTTAAGAGGAGGATTAAGATGTTAATTGGATCACATGTTGGAATGAAAGGAAAGGATATGCTTCTTGGTTCAGCCAAAGAGGCCGAATCTTATGGGGCATCGACCTTCATGATTTATACAGGAGCACCACAAAATACTAGAAGAAAACCTATTTCAGAAATGAATATTGAAGCTGGACATGCGTACATGAAAGAACATAATTTAAGTAATATTGTTGTTCATGCACCTTATATTATTAATTTGGGTAACACTAAGAAACCCGAAAATTTTACTTTCGCAGTCGATTTTCTCAGAGCCGAAGTTGAGCGTGCGGAGGCACTTGGGGCAACGCAGATGACTTTTCATCCAGGAGCTCATGTTGGTGCGGGGGCAGATGCCGCAATCGCGAATATTATAAAGGGGTTTAATGAAGTTATTACACCTAAGCAGACTCTCCAAATTGCAATTGAGACGATGGCAGGAAAGGGTACTGAAGTAGGCAGAACCTTCGAGGAAATTGCCCAGATGATTGCAGGTGTAACATACAATGAAAAGTTGTCAGTTACTTTTGATACTTGTCATACAAGCGACGCAGGATACAATGTCAAGGAAGACTTCGATGGTGTCTTGAATCAGTTTGATAAAATAATAGGGCTTGACCGTTTAAAAGTTGTTCATGTGAATGATTCGAAGAATGAAATGGGCGCACACAAAGATCGGCATGAAAATATCGGCTTTGGTACAATTGGCTTCGATGCATTGAATTATATCGTTCATCATGAAGCATTGGTTGATGTACCAAAGATTATGGAAACTCCGTATGTCGGACCCGATAAGAAGAATCAGTATGCCCCATATGGTTTTGAGATTAAAATGTTTGAAGAACAAACATTTGATCCCCAAATGCAAGAGAAGGTCTTTGCACAAAAAGGGAAACAATAAGTAAAATCTTCAATTAATCAGGCAAGAAACGTCTTTTTAAAGTCCAGACTTGAAGTCCTAGAACTAATCTTAGATTGCTTTATTGATCACAAATAAAAAGGTGGGATCAAAAGTTAAATTTTAGACCAGTCCACCTTTTTATTACGAATAAATGTGTTTCATAAGTCACACTCCCTTTAAAGCAGAGGTTATTGAGGTAGGCTTTCTATGATTAAGGTTGCAGTTTCTTCAATTGACTTATTTGAGACATTAATAATCAGACAACCAATCTTTCTATAAAGTTTATTCGCATAGGCTAATTCTGCTTCAATATTTTCCATATTAGAATAATTTGTATCAGGATTCAGTCCATAGGTAATCATGCGTTCACGACGAATGTTGTTGAGAACTGTTGGATCATTTGTTAGACCAAAAATTTTCTTGGGGTCAACTTTCCAAATCTCATTGGGGATACCAGCTTTTGGAACAAGTGGAAGATTAGCAACACGATAATTTTTATTGGCTAAATAAAGTGAAAGCGGGGTCTTTGAAGTCCTAGAAACACCTAAAAGAACAATATCTGCTTTCTCAAAACCTGCAGGGTCTTTCCCATCATCATAAGTAACTGCAAATTCCAACGCTTCAATACGATTAAAATAATTTTCATTTAATTTATGGTTTCTTCCAGATTGGTATAAAGGAGTTTCGCCTGTTTTTGTTTGGATTGTATTGATAATTTTTGACATTCCATCTAACACACAGAGCTCGTTTTCTGCACAATAGTCATTAACATAAGAAGCCAAACCTTCTCCAACGAGTGTGTGTACGACAAAGGCATCCAATCTTTTTGCTTGTTCAAGGATTCCTGCTAAAAGTGAGGTTGTCTTTATCAAAGGAAAACGTTGATATTCAAATTTTACGTTTGGAAATTGGACAGTTGCGGCTTCAGCTAAGTTATTGCCAGTTTCACCAAGTGAGTCTGAGATTACAAAAATAGCCATTTTTTTATCTTGTGTCATTATAAATTCCCCTTAAATTTAATAGATATTACTATAGCCAATTATACATTATGAATACAGCACACGTAAAGGAAACGATTTCATTATTTTTTCAAGATGTTATATTTGGTGTATTGACGGTTTGTCAACGTTTATGTATAATAGTTAGGAACTGTTATTAAATTTGTGTTTTTATACAAGATTAGACGGTTACTTTAAAGCTCGGAGGGAGGGAAACAATATGTCAAAGACAGTCGTTCGTAAAAACGAATCTCTTGATGATGCTCTTCGTCGCTTCAAACGCACCGTTTCAAAAACAGGTACTTTACAAGAATACCGTAAGCGTGAATTTTACGAGAAGCCAAGTGTGAAACGTAAGAAAAAGTCAGAAGCAGCAAGAAAGCGTAAGAACAAGCGTCGTTTCTAATTCCTAAGGAGGGGTAGAACTGATGAGCTTACTTGATTCATTGAATAATGATTTGAAGACTGCGATGAAGGCTCACGACAAAGAAACCTTAAGTACTGTCCGCATGCTAAAAGCTGCAGCAACTAATGAACAGATTAAGGTTGGTCGTACTTTGACCTCTGATGAAGAAGTTAGTGTCTTGTCTCGTGAACTAAAGCAACGTAAGGACTCAGTTGATGAATTTACAGCAGCTGACCGTACCGATTTAGTCCCTGCACTTGAGAAGGAAATCGAGATTGTCGAACGTTATTTGCCGGAGCAACTTAGTGAGGACGATGTAAAGTCTATTGTTGAAGAAACGATTCGACAAGTTGGAGCAACATCTAAAGCTGATTTTGGTAAAGTAATGGGTGCAGTTATGCCTAAACTCAAGGGTCAAGCTGATGGGAAGATTGTTAACTCAGTTGTAAAATCATTATTGAACTAATGTAGATATAGTTAGTAGAAAAGGTTGTACTGAAACTTCGGTTTTGGTACAATTTTTTTGCAGTTTGTATCACCTTTTAATTAAATATGTTCTACAAAGATTGTCTTCTTACTGCTAAGTATCAATTCATATATGACTGAAAATATTTTACAATTCTCAATTTTTAAGGTAGTATTCGAAGACTTGCAATATGTATTGTGATGATTCATTTCGCTTTGGTCTTATATAGACTAGTGGACTTTATTAGATAATGGATTTATGCTATGATTTAAGCATAATATGGTTATTTGAAGGAGCCCATGCGGATTGACGGAAGAACAATTAGTTGAGAAGGAATTCAGATTAGAGGATCCACAGCAAAGTGTTGCGCTATTGGGTACTCATGATAAGTATATCAAGTTGCTTGAAGAAAGCGAAGCGGTTGTTGTTAAGCCTTTTGGTGAAGTTATCAAGATTAGCGGTTCATCGGAGTCAGTTGATAAGACCATAGCGATTTTGAAACAATTAAGTGATTTGCTAAGTCAAGGAGTTGCAATTAACAGTACCGATGTTTTGTCAGCTATCAAGATGGCAAAGCGAGGTACATTGACATACTTTCAGGATTTATACACTGATATACTTTTAAGAGACCAAAAAAAGAAGCCAATTAGAGTTAAGAATTACGGCCAGCGCCAATACGTGCAGGCAATCACTAATAATGACTTGGTTTTTGGAATTGGGCCTGCTGGAACAGGTAAGACTTTTTTAGCTGTTGTCATGGCCGTGGCTGCATTAAAAAAGAATGAAGTTGAACGAATTATTTTAACAAGGCCTGCGGTTGAGGCTGGTGAATCACTTGGCTTTTTGCCAGGTGATTTAAAAGAAAAGGTTGATCCTTATCTGCGCCCAATTTATGATGCTCTGTATAGTGTTTTAGGTAAGGAGCACACTGAGCGCTTGTTAGATCGTGGAATCATCGAAATTGCGCCGCTTGCCTATATGCGTGGTCGTACGCTTGAGAATGCTTTTGTAATTCTAGATGAGGCACAAAATACAACACGAGCACAAATGAAAATGTTTCTTACGAGACTTGGATTTGGTTCTAAGATGGTTGTCAATGGTGATAAGACGCAAATTGATCTACCAAAGGGGCACAATCAGAGTGGACTCGTAGATGCGGAGAAGATATTGGTAGGACGGCCTCATATTAGTTTTGTTAATTTTGATGCGGCTGACATTGTACGTCATCCTGTGGTTGCAGAAATAATTGATGCATATTCAAAACAAGGTGAAGAAGAGGGTTAAATTAATGGATTTAGAGGTTTTTGATGAAACAGATAAAGTTTCTGAAGAAAGAATTGAGCTGGTGAAGAATGTATTGGAGTATGCTGGGAAATATATTAAGCTGCCTGATGACACAGAAATGTCAGTCACTTTGATGGATAACCCGCGAATACATGAAATAAATAAACAATATCGTGGTGTTGATAAGCCAACCGATGTTATTAGTTTTGCGATTGAAGAAACTAGTGAAGATGATTTACCAATAATTCTTCCTGATGATGAAGAATTCGATGTTCCCAAAAATATTGGTGATATTATGGTTTCAATGGATAAAGTCAAGGAGCAAGCGGAATATCTTGAGCATTCTGAAGAACGTGAGCTTGGATTCTTAGTTGTTCATGGCTTTTTACATTTGAACGGATATGATCACATGCGTAAGGAAGATGAAGAAGTCATGTTTGGACTACAACGTGAGATTTTGGATGCCTATGGACTTAAAAAATAAACGTGCTGCTAACTGGAAACATCATCATTTTTGGGTATCTTTTTGTCATGCATATCAGGGCTTAAAGACTGCTTGGAAAGAGGAGCGTAATTTGCGTTTTCATTCTGTCATGACAGTTTTGGTAATCCTTGCCGCCTTAATTTTTAGAGTTACCATGATTGAATGGTTATGGCTTGGTTTGAGTATTACTATTGTTTTAGTATGTGAACTGATTAATACTGCGATTGAAAATGTGGTTGACCTGATTGTTGGAACGCAAAGCAATCAGTTGGCGAAAAAAGCAAAGGATATTGCTGCGGGAGCTGTACTAATTGCTTCATTATTTTCTTTAGTTGTTGGACTCACAATCTTCTTGCCTTATCTATGGCATGTATTTTTTTCTTAGAAAGGATATTAAATGCAAACAAAAAAACATTCTGGTTTTATTGCAATAATCGGACGGCCAAACGTTGGTAAGTCGACTTTTTTAAATCAAGTAATCGGTGAAAAAATTGCGATTATGAGTGATAAAGCACAAACAACACGAAATAAAATTCAGGGAATCTATACAACCGATGAGACACAAATTGTATTCATTGATACCCCGGGAATTCATAAACCTCATAGTCGTCTGGGAGATTTTATGGTTGAATCGGCATTGTCAACTTTAAATGAAGTCGATGCTGTAATCTTCATGGTTAATGCAACCGAGAAAAAAGGACGTGGAGACGAATTTATCATTAAGCGGTTGAAACAAGTTAAACAGCCAATTTTCTTGGTAATTAATAAAATTGATAAAATTCATCCAGATGCACTCCTAGGCATTGTCGAAAGCTACCGCGAAGAGTTAGATTTTACTGAAGTGTATCCTATTTCTGCATTGCAAGGTATTAATTGCCCAGAATTAGTCAGTACAGTCAGCAATATGCTTCCAGAAGGGCCGCAATTTTATCCTGATGACCAGATAACTGATCATCCAGAACGTTTTATTGCAGGTGAATTGATTCGTGAACAGGTCTTAGATTTGACGCATGAAGAAGTTCCTCATTCTGTAGCAGTGGTTGTTGAACGAATTAGGCGCGAAGATGAAGAGAAAGTCTTGGTACAGGCGACGATTATTGTTGAACGTTCATCACAAAAGGGTATTCTGATTGGCAAAGGCGGCAAGATGCTTAAGACAATTGGAACAAGAGCACGCAAGGGAATAGAAAAGCTGCTTGGTGATAAAGTTTATCTTGAACTTTGGGTAAAGGTCCAGCCTAACTGGAAAGACAAGAAGGCCGATTTGCAAGCACTTGGTTATAAGCAAGATGACTATTAAAAGATAATTTTATGAATACTGAGGTGAGATCTGTGGGAACCACTAAAATGGCTGAATTTTCCGGAATCGTTGTTTATCGCAAGGATTATCGTGAACGAGATATGCTGGTTAAGATTCTGACAGATCACTATGGATTCAAAATGTTTTTCGTAAGGGGTGCAAGAAAAAGGGGATTTAAGTTGGCTGCTGCTATCTTACCGTTCACTTCGGCAACCTTTATTGGAACAATCAATGATAGTGGGCTTTCTTTTATCTCTGCAGTGAAGGAAGTTAAACAGTTCCAAACCATTTGCAACGACATTGTGCTGAATGCTTATGCTTCATATATCCTTGGGCTTGGAGAAGTTGCCTTTGGAGATGCAGTTCCACTAAATATCTGGTATGAAAAATTGGTACATGTATTAAAGTTGATTGACGATGGGATTGATGCAGCAATTCTGACTAATATGATTGAGGTGCAAATGCTCGGCTTTTTTGGTGTTAAGCCAAATCTAGCAAATTGTGTAGTCTGTGCCGAAAATCAGGGGGAATTTGATTTTTCGCAGAGCTTGGGTGGCTTATTATGCCGAAACCATTGGCACGTGGATCCACAGAGAATGCATTTGGATAAAAGAACTATTTTCTTCTTGAGGCAATTCAGTGCAGTTGATATTTTAAAGATTGGCAATATTAATGTTAAAGACAATACCAAGAAGAATTTACGAGCTGCTCTTGACCAAATATATAACAATGAGGTTGGTGTTAATATCAAAGCCAAACATTTTATTGATGAGATGGAAAAATGGCCGAAAGAAATTTTGCACAATCAGCAAGAGAAGCAAACTAAGGATTGACAAAAAGCATGTAAACGACTATTCTTACTTGGTAGATAAATGTGAAGGTAATGATGAAAAAGGGTGTCTATATTTTGTTTAGCAGCGAGTTCGGGTTAGTGTGAGCGGACAAATGAGATTTGACATTGGCATTTTTGGAATCTTCATAACATGAATGAAGCTGCTAGTGTATGCTAGAAGTAGGGTGGAACCGCGATTAATAGAAATCGTCCCTATGTAACCGCTGATTGTGGTTATATAGGCTTTTTTGTGTCCAGACCATTTTCAGTAGATAAATGGTAAAATTAGGAGGAAAAATATGTCAAAGAAGTTAGCCTTACAAGATATTATCTTGACTTTACAGCAATTTTGGTCAAAACAAGGATGCATGTTGATGCAATCCTATGATACTGAGAAAGGTGCAGGTACGATGAGTCCCTACACATTTTTGCGTGCAATTGGGCCTGAACCTTGGAATGCAGCCTATGTTGAACCATCTAGAAGACCCGCAGATGGCCGTTATGGTGAAAACCCGAATCGTTTATATCAACATCATCAATTCCAAGTAATCATGAAGCCCTCACCTTCTAATATTCAGGAATTATATCTTGATAGTTTGCGTGCTCTGGGAGTCGACCCCCAAGAGCACGATATCCGTTTTGTTGAAGATAACTGGGAAAACCCTTCAATGGGTTGTGCCGGTGTTGGTTGGGAAGTCTGGTTAGATGGAATGGAAATTACACAATTTACTTACTTCCAACAAGTTGGTGGGCTTGAAGTTCGACCCGTTGCTGCAGAGGTTACGTATGGCTTAGAACGTTTGTCGTCATATATTCAAGATGTTAATTCTGTCTTTGATTTAGAATGGGCAGATGGTGTTAAGTATGGCGATATATTCGGTGAGCCTGAATATGAGCATTCAAAGTATTCATTTGAAGAAAGTAATCAAGAAATGCTGCTTAACTTCTTTGATGCATACGAAGAAGAGGCAAAAAAACAAATAAAAAATGGACTTGTCCATCCTGCATACGACTATGTTTTGAAATGCAGTCATACTTTTAACTTGTTAGATGCAAGAGGTGCTGTTTCAGTAACGGAACGTGCTGGTTATTTAGCCCGTATTAGAAATATGGCGAAAGATGTCGCAAAAGCATTCGTGGCAGAACGTAAAAAATTGGGATTTCCATTGGTTAAAGACGAAAAACTGCGTCGAAGTTTATTAAAGGAGGACAAATAAGATGACTCATACATTCTTAGTGGAAATTGGTTTGGAAGAAATTCCAGCACATGTTGTAACTCCAAGTGCGCAGCAATTTACAGAGCGTGTCAGTTCATTTCTGAAAGAGCAACGTTTGTCTTTTGAGAGTATTGAAACGTTCTCAACACCACGTCGCCTGGCAATTAAAGTTTTAAACTTAGCTGACCAGCAAGCGGACATTGAAGAAGAAGCCAAGGGACCTGCTAGAAAAATTGCACAGGATGCTGAGGGCAACTGGTCTAAAGCGGCAATTGGTTTTTCACGTGGGCAAGGAATGACACCCGATGATATTTTCTTTAAGGAATTAAAGGGTGTTGAATACGCCTATGTAAATAAGTTTATCGCTGGCAAAAAAGCATTTGAAATTCTTAGTGATATTAAAACAGTGATTACAGCAATGATATTTCCCACAATGATGCGGTGGGGGAGCAACGATTTTAAGTTTGTACGTCCATTAAAATGGATTATTGCTTTATTAGATGATGAAGTTGTGCCATTTAATATTTTGGATGTGAGATCTGGCAATATTACGCAAGGTCATCGTTTTTTAGGTAAAGCAGTTACGATTAAGAATGCGGCTGAATATCCTGAAGTACTCATCTCTGAATATGTGATTGCTGACAGTCAGGCAAGGAAGAACCTTATTGTCGAACAGATTAAGAATCTAGCAACCAAGAATGACTGGCGAATTATTGTTGATGATGATTTGCTTGAAGAAGTTAATAACCTGGTTGAATATCCAACGGTTTTTGCGGGTGAGTTCGAGCAAAAGTACTTAGAAATTCCTGATGAAGTTCTGATTACCTCGATGAAAGATCATCAGCGCTTCTTCTATGTTCAAGATGAAGCTGGCAGGTTATTGCCTAATTTTGTTTCTGTTAGAAATGGTGTATCGGATAATATTGATACCGTAATTGCAGGAAATGAGAAGGTCTTGACCGCACGACTTGAAGACGCAGCTTTCTTCTTTCATGAAGATCAAAAAAATTCGATTGCAGCTTATGTTGAACGTCTAAAGAAGGTAATGTTCCATGACAAAATCGGAACAACTTTTGAAAAAATGGAGCGTGTTCAACTGCTTAGTGCTATTCTTGCAGATTACTTAGGTTTTGATGAAGAAAGTAAATCTGATTTGAAGCGTGCTGCTCAAATCTATAAGTTTGATCTTGTAACGGGAATGGTCGGTGAGTTTTCAGAACTACAAGGTGTAATGGGGGAAAAGTATGCGCTGTTGATGGGTGAGAAACCGGAAGTGGCGACAGCAATCAGAGAGCATTACATGCCGATTTCTGCTGAAGGCAAGCTTCCACAAACAGCTGTAGGAGCCTTGTTGGCGGTTGCCGACAAGCTCGATAGTATAGCAGCATTCTTTGCAGCAGGAATGATTCCAACTGGATCAAACGATCCTTATGCACTCCGGCGACAGGCTGCTGGGATAGCGCGGATAGTGATGGATCAAGATTGGTCATTGTCTGCAGTTCAGTTATTTGGTGCTGTATCAAAAAATGCGGCAGCAAATCCGAAATTATATCAAAAAATTATTCCTGCTGATAACACAGCAACAGAAGTTACGAGTTTTATTGTTGAACGAATCAAGAAGATTCTTGAGGCAGAGCATTATAATTTCGATGTAATTGAGACCGTGACAGCTGAAACGATTAATGGGTTTAAAGAAATGATTGCGGCAGCTAAGGTTCTTAAAGTTCATAGTGTCGATGAGGATTTCAAGGAGACAGTTGAGGCAACTACACGTGTCATGCGGCTTGCTAAAAAAGCAGAATTGCCGGCAGATATTCTGCTTAAACCTGAATTATTTGAGAATGATGCCGAAAAAATCTTTTCAGATAAAGTAACTGAAGTTGAAAAGGAAAATTTCGATAATGTTGAAGAAGTATTCCAGACATTACGAAAAATGCGCGTTGTTATTAATAATTATTTTGATGAGACAATGGTGATGGTAAAAGATATGAACGTCCGTAATAATCGATTGCAGCAGTTAAGCTTATATGCTGCATTTGCCTATAAATTAGGAGATTTAACAAAATTAAATGTTAAATAAGGATGGTCTATTCACGGCTGTGTCTTAGACTTTTAGTTGCATTTTCTTTATTCTTTGATTTTTATTCGTATTATTGTATAATTAGAAATGATTGTTTTTAGAGTGTTTTATTGAAAAAACAGGGGGCTGGGTCAAAATTTAACTTTTGATTCAGTTTCTCTATTTATTCCGTATAAACGTGTTTCATAAGTCAAAATTCTCCGTCTAACTTCGAATTACTCATAGTAAAGTGCTTGCTATGTTCGTAATTTCGAGTTAGTACTCAATTTTCCCGACTTATGACACACTCCCTGTTATTTCTTTAAGTCTGTTTTTTATACTATGAGAGTGAAGCGAGGTGATTTTGTGAGCCAACGAATACCTGAACAAGTGATTGAGAATGTCAGGAATAATGTTAATATTGTTGATATTGTTGGGCAATATGTTCAGCTAAGTAAGTCGGGCAGGAATTTATTTGGCCTATGTCCTTTTCACGAAGAAAAAACACCGTCTTTTTCAGTGACAGAAGAAAAGCAGATTTTTCACTGTTTTTCATGTCATAGAGGTGGGAATGTTTTTAAATTTATTATGGAGATTGAAAATATTAGTTTTCCCGAGGCAGTTCTTAAAGTTGCTGAATTAGGTAATGTTGAAATTGATGGGGAAATTATGCAAGACTTCGATGCTTCAGATGAAGAATTTTCTAACGTGCGCAGGTTAAAGCAAATTCATACAGATGCGGCTCAGCTTTATCATCACATCTTAATTAACACTCAAATCGGTGAAGAAGCCCTTGGTTATTTACACGAGCGTGGTCTAAATGATGATCTCATTGGTGAATTTAATTTAGGATATGCACCTGAAAAAGCAATACTTGAAGCTTTCTTCAAAGAACGAAAGGTTGATATTGAATTACTGAGAAAGTCTGGATTATTTGTGGAATATGGCGATGGAACCATGAACGATCGCTTTCGTAATCGTGTTTTATTTCCAATCAGGGATGATCAAGGCTCTACTATTGCCTTTTCTGGCCGATTATTGCATAAAGTTGACAAACAGCCTAAGTATTTGAATAGTCCGGAAACAGAAATTTTTAATAAACGGAAGGTTCTTTTTAATTTTGACAAGGCTAAAAGTGAAATCAGGCAAAAAAAATTTGCTATTTTATTTGAAGGGTTCATGGATGTTCTAGCAGCTTATCGTTCAGGTGTAAGAAATGGAATTGCTTCCATGGGAACAAGCTTAACTAATGAACAAATTTACCTGCTTGAAAGATCCACCAATGAATTATTTTTGTGCTATGATGGTGATGACCCTGGACAAAACGCAATTGCACGGGCATTAGAATTACTTGAACCTGTAACCAAATTAAAATTGGGAGTAATCGGAATTCCGGAGAAGCTAGATCCTGATGAATATGTACAAAAATATGGAGAAGCTGGATTTGAGCGACTTATATCCGATGCGCATGAGACGAAGATTGCTTTTTATATGCACTATTATCAAAAGGATCGAAACTTGGCAAATGAGAGTGATCAACTTGCTTATATTGCAAATATAATGCAGAAATTGGCAGTTATTGAATCACCAGTTGAGCAGGATTTATATCTTAATCAGCTAGCAACTCGATTCTCACTCGAAAAAGAGAGTTTGAAACTTCAATTGCGTGAGTTTATTGGGAAGCTCAAGCCTCAAATACAACTTAAAGCAGCTAAAGATAATAATCTAAGATATCCTGGTAATCTAAATGCTGCTGATTCACAAAAATATTCAAGGGTTGAGCGTGCAGAGCGTTTATTATTATATCGGATATTGCATGAACAGAATACACGAATCAGAATGAAAAATTATGCAGACTTTTCATTTGTTCATGATGATTATCAGTTAATTTATATTATTTCAGAAGGATATTTTAATGTATATGCCGAGTACGAAACTGCCCGATTTTTAGATTTTTTGGACAATGAGCGTACTAGGCAACTTATTGTAAGTCTTGAATTGGATAATTATGCTTTGGAGTCAAGTGATGAAGAATTTGAAGATTGCATTGATGTGATAAGCAGGCAGTCACCACTTGAACAGGTAATCACGGAATTGAAGCAAAAATTAGCAGATGCAAAAAGAGTTAATAACAGTGAACTTGTTACTAGCTTGACAATAAAGTTGGTAGCAGTACTTCAACAGCAGCAAATGAATAAATCGGCATCATTATAAGGAGGCCCAACATGGCAGAGAATATGAATAATGGAACTGAAAGTGCAGCATATATTAAAGCCTTGAATGAGTTAATTAAAGAATATAAAGCATCAAAAGAAATTAACTATGATGATTTGAGTGAAAAACTGGTTACTCCTTTTAGCTTGAATTCTGGTCAGATGGATGAATTGATTCAGAAGCTTGAAGACTCTGGTATTTCAGTTGTTGATGAAAAAGGTGAACCAAGTGAACATAGTTTAAAGGCTGCTTCAGGTGTTGCTGAAAAGGCAGCAAAAGATAAGAATGTGTCGGCACCTGCGGGGGTCAAGATTAACGATCCAGTCAGGATGTATCTTAAGGAAATTGGACGCGTGAACTTGTTGACAGCTGATGAAGAGGTTGCCTTAGCATTGAAGATTGAGGAAGGCAATGAAGAATCAAAGCAGCGGTTAGCCGAGGCTAATTTACGCCTAGTTGTTTCAATTGCCAAGCGTTATGTTGGTCGTGGAATGTCTTTCCTTGACCTTATTCAAGAAGGCAATATGGGACTAATGAAAGCCGTTGAAAAATTTGATTACCGCAAGGGATTCAAGTTTTCTACCTATGCGACATGGTGGATTAGGCAAGCAATCACACGTGCAATTGCAGATCAGGCTCGTACAATTCGTATTCCTGTCCATATGGTTGAAACAATCAATAAATTAATCAGAATTCAAAGACAAATGCTGCAAGACCTTGGGCGTGAACCAGTGCCAGAAGAAATTGGTGCTGAAATGGATATGCCGACAGACAAGGTTCGTGAAATCTTAAAAATTGCGCAAGAACCAGTATCTTTGGAGACTCCAATTGGTGAGGAGGATGATTCACACTTAGGCGACTTTATTGAAGATCGTGACGCTACCAGCCCTGCTGATCATGCTGCATATGAGTTATTGAAGGAGCAGCTTGAGAGTGTGCTTGATACATTGACTGATCGTGAGGAGAATGTCTTGCGTCTTCGTTTTGGTTTAGATGATGGTCGGACACGTACACTTGAGGAAGTAGGTAAGGTCTTTGGTGTTACGCGCGAACGTATTCGTCAGATTGAGGCAAAGGCATTGCGCAAATTACGACATCCCTCACGTTCAAAGCAATTAAAAGACTTTTTAGAATAAAATTTACTTGCTTTTTGGAAATAGATGGTTTAATATTCAACTTATCAGGAGAAGGGGTTTAACAAATGGTTGTATTTAACTTTAAAAAGACGAATAATGCATGTTGCTGTCTCATTCCGCGTGTTAGTGTGGATGAAATGGCTGCTTTGAGTTGGAATCTTTTTGTAGGTTGAGTTAAGAAAAATTCCATTTGAAGAGCTTTCCAGGCTAGGGCGCGAATCTTAATAGATTCGTGCCTTTTTCTTTTGGGAGTGTGCCATAAGTCGGGAAAATTTGAGTACTAACTCGAAATTACGAACATAGCAAGCACTTTACTATGAGTAATTCGAAGTTAGACGGAGAATTTTGACTTATGAAACACGTTTATACGGAATAAATAGAGAAACTGAATCAAAAGTTAAATTTTGACCCAGCCCCTTTTTCTTTTCTAAAAATAAGGAGGACTTACGATGATCTATCATACTGTTGAAGAATTAGTTGGAAATACACCGCTGCTGGAACTTAGCGTTGACGTTGCCAATGGCTCCCATATTTTTGCAAAAATCGAGTCAAGTAATCCAGGAGGAAGCATCAAAGATCGACTTGGTTTTTATATGATTGAGCAAGCAATCAAGGAAAATAAACTCAAAAAGGGAATGACTGTAATCGAACCAACTGCTGGTAATACTGGTATTGGGGTTGCAATGGCAGCGTCGTATTATGGAATGAAGACCATATTGGTTGTTCCAGAGAAATTCAGTCAAGAAAAGCAGACGCTGATGCAGGCGCTTGGAGCAAAGATTGTACATACACCTAGTGAAGATGGCATTGTAGGTGCAATCAAAAAAGCGAGGGATCTTGAGGCAAGCAGTACTAATAGTTATGTACCCATGCAATTTGAAAACTTGGATAATCCTGATGCTTATTATCACAGTATTGCCCCAGAAATTTATACTGAAATGAAGGATAATAACTTGCAGATTAGTGCTTTTGTAGCTGGTGCTGGTAGTGGTGGAACTTTTGTTGGAATGGCAAAATATTTTAAGGAGCAAGATAAAAATATCAAAACAGCAATTGTCGAACCTGAAGGATCGATTTTAAACGGTGGTCCAAAACATAGTCACCGGACAGAGGGAATTGGAGTTGAATTTATTCCACCTTTTCTTGAAAAGGAGAATCTTGATTATATTTATACAATTAGTGATCAAGAAGCATTCGGATTAGTCAAAAAACTTGCAAAAGATTATGGTATTTTTGCTGGAAGCTCAAGCGGTGCTGCATTGGCCGCCAGTCTGAAGTTAGCTGAAAAATTGCCCACTGGCAGTAACATTGTGACAGTTTTTCCAGATAGTAGTGAACGCTATTTAAGTCAAAAAATATATGATTAAAAGGAGTTAATAAAAATGCAATTCAATACAAAACTAATTCATGGTGGAATCAGTCAAGACAAGTCAACTGGTGCAGTTACAGTGCCCATTTATCAGACATCAACGTATGCACAAAAAGAACTCGGAGGAACACCTGAATATGAATATTCGCGAACAGGTAATCCTACTAGGAAAGCCGTAGAAAACTTAATTCGTGATCTAGAAAATGGAACTGCGGGTTTTGCTTTTGCATCTGGATCGGCTGCAATTCACACAATATTTACACTTTTCTCAGCAGGGGATCATATTATTGTAGGTAATGATGTTTATGGTGGGACCTTCAGATTAATTAATACAGTTTTGACAAGACTTGGTTTAACATTTACAACGGTCGATACACGCAATATTGCAGAGGTTAAAGCAGCAATTAAAGAGAATACAAAGGCAATTTATCTTGAAACGCCAACCAATCCTTTGATGCGGATTACTGATATTAAGAAGGTCTCGCAGCTAGTAAAGAAAAATGATTTACTAACAATTGTCGATAATACATTTGCAACACCTTATATTCAACGTCCATTAGATTTGGGAGCAGATATTGTTGTCCATAGTGCATCAAAATATTTAGGTGGACATAGTGATTTGGTTGCTGGTTTAGTGGTGGTCAATAGTCAGGATCTAGCAGAGCAGGTAGGTTACTTGCAAAATGCAATTGGTGGAATTTTAGGACCGCAGGATAGCTGGTTATTGCAGCGTGGGATTAAGACATTAGCAGTTAGAATGGACGCTCATCAGCGCAATACTGAAGCAATTTATCAATTTTTAAAAGAAGATCAGCGTGTTGCCAGAATTTATTATCCAGGTGATAAAACCTCTGCAGATTTTGCAGTAGTCAAGAACCAAATGAAGGGATTTGGCGGGATGCTTTCTTTTGAACTAAAAAAAGGACTTTCGGTCAAGAAATTTATTGAATCACTGCAATTAATCACACTTGCTGAGAGTCTTGGTTCAGTTGAAAGTTTGGTCGAGGTCCCAGCAATAATGACTCATGGTTCCATTCCAGAGAAAATTCGGCTGGAAAATGGAATTTCAAATGAGTTGATTCGTTTATCCGTAGGTATCGAACAAGCTGAAGATTTGTTAGTGGATCTAAAACAAGGTTTGGATGCTGCGACAAAATAAACAATTTTTGATATTGTTAGGAGTAATGATCTATGTTAGTATCAACTAAATAATTAATTTGGTTGTGGAGGAATTACCCATGTTATTGGAACAATTTGATGCTAATGAAGGAATAATTACTCCTTGGGAAAGTGATTTAGAAAAAACAGTAGAGTTTTTGCCCAAAACATTAATAATGCCATTTGATAAGAATATAAATCAACGGATATTTCAAGATTCAAACTATCAAAAGATAGGTATTCAACATAGTATTGTCCAAGATGCAGTAATTGGAAGTTATGAGTTTGGCATGCAAAAGTTTACCATTGCAGGTGCTGACTTGGGTGCGCCAGCTTTAATTGGCAGATTGGAAGAATTGATGTCTGGTGGAATCGAAAATGTGATTTTGTTTGGAACATGTGGCGTTTTGGACAAAAATATTGGCGCACATCAACTAATTATTCCAACTAGTGCAATCAGGGATGAAGGAACTAGCTTTCACTATGTACCTGCGAGTGATGAAATACAGATGAATCCAAACTCAGTCGCGAAATTGATAAAAATTCTTGATGAATTGAATGTTAGCTATACGACTGCTAAAACATGGACGACAGATGCTTTCTTCCGTGAAACACCAGAAAAAGCAAAAGAAAGAATTGCGATGGGCTGCTCAGTTGTTGATATGGAAGCTTCGGCTGTTGCTGCTTGGGCGCATTATCGGCACAAAAACGTTTATCAGTTTTTTTACACAGCAGATCATTTGAACATTGAAACGGGTGCTTGGGATAGAAGAAGCGATGAACGTGCACGGACCCCATCAGTTTATGACTTTTTTGAGTTGGCACTTGAGATTGGAAATAGGCTGAAATAATTAGTGTATTTACAAAAAGGAAGTTAGTAAAATTTCGATATATGGAATAAACAAAGAGAATAGGCTAGAACTTAATTTTTGAATTAATTCATTGTAAAGACTGCGACGAGACAATTTCTTAAGTCAGTCTTTTTTTTTTGCATAAAATATCCTTTTCTTTCATCTTTTTTTATTGCCAAATCTTCGCTATACTTTAGTTATAAGAAGGAGTGTTTTTAATGGATGCAAGACATTTATCACAGCGGCTTTTGCGAGTTGCTTCGTATGTTCCTAAGAATGCAAGACTGGCTGACATTGGATCTGACCATGCTTACTTGCCAGCATACCTAGGATTGAATAACCAACTTGCTTTTGGGATTGCCGGCGAAGTGGTTGAAGGACCATATCAAAATGCTGTTAATGAAATTAAAAAAGAAGGATTAACTAATTTAATTAAGGCTCGTCATGCTGATGGATTAGCAGTTATTAATAATGAAGATAGTATTGATGTGATCACAATCTGTGGAATGGGTGGACCCTTGATTAGCGAGATTCTTGAAAAGGGCAAGTTAAAATTGACCACTCATCCATTACTGATTCTACAGCCAAATGTTGGTGAAAAACAAGTTCGCAATTGGCTTTTAATTAATAATTATAGGATTATTGCGGAAGAGATTTTAGCAGAAGATCAGCATATCTATGAGATAATTACTGCTCAATATGATGAAGAATCATTTGAATTAACAACAGAGGATTTGGAATTTGGTCCCTTCTTAAGGCAACAAAAAAATACAGCTTTTATTACAAAATGGCAAGAAGAACTGAAAAAAATCAAGTATGTTCTCGAAGAAATGAAAAAAGCAAAAGAGTTTCCAAGCGAACAGGAACAAAAAATGCTAGCTAAAATTAGACGAATAGAAGGGATATTAGATGACTAGTGTCAGTGAAATAGTTGCACGTTTTGAACAATTTGCACCGCAAAGCTGGGCAGAAGAAGGAGATCCAGTGGGGCTTCAAATAGGTAGTATGCAGCAGAGTGTTCATAAATTAATGGTGACACTGGATGTGCGCCCAGAAGTCGTTACTGAAGCAGTTAAAAATAATGTTGATTTCATTTTTGCTCATCATCCAGCTCTTTTTCGACCAATAAAGAAATTTGACTTGACTAATCCACAAAATAAAATGTACGCAGAATTAATTAAACATAATATTACAGTTTATGCTGCACATACTAATCTTGATAATGCAAATGGTGGGATGAATGATTGGCTTGCTAGCTTACTTGACTTGCAAGATACTGAAATTCTTTTATCGCAACATGAGGACAGCCTATTTAAGCTGGCAGTTTTTGTACCCAAGAAATCTGCGGAAACTGTCAGAAATGCGTTAACAGATGCTGGTGCTGGCACGATTGGCGAGTATCAAGACTGTTCATATACGATTAGCGGAACAGGAAGATTTACACCACAAGCTGCATCCAATTCGACGATTGGTAATTTATTAGAACCAACAGAAGTTGCTGAGGACAAAATTGAAGTTGTCTTTCCTAAGAGAATTTGTTCTAAAATATTGAAAGTGATGAGAGTGGTGCATCCCTATGAGGAGCCTGTATTTGACTTATTTGCAGTTCAAGGAAACGGAACTAAGTATGGAATGGGCAGGATCGGTGATTTAAAAAGTTCAATGACAATCAGTGCATTTGCAGAATATTGCAAGACAAAATTTGATGTTTTGCATTTACGAGTCGTGACGGCAGATACAACACAAAAAGTCAAAAGAGTTGCAATTCTTGGTGGAAGCGGTGGTCAGTTCTACACAGATGCCTTGCGAAAAAAAGCCGATGTTTATATAACTGGTGATATTTCTTATCATACAGGACATGATATAATTGTAAGTGGGTTAACAGCAATCGACCCCGGACACCATATTGAGCAAATCTGCAAACCGCATTTGCAAAATTTGTTTGCGCAATGGAATAATGAATATGGATGGCAAATTAAAATAGTACAATCTGCGATAAATACGGATCCATTCATGTTTATATAAAAGGAGAAATTATTAATGGCAAAGTATGAAAAATTGGTTCCAAGATTTATAGAATATGTAAAAAAAGAAACTCGATCTGATGAGAATTCAACGACGATTCCATCAACAGCGACACAGGTAGAATTTGCAAGGAATATTGCAGAAGAGTTAAAGAAGATTGGTTTGGAGAATGTTAGAATTTCTGCTAGAGATGGCTATGTTTTTGCAACACTACCTGCTAATACGGATAATAAAAATGTAAAAAAGCTTGGATTTATTGCACATATGGATACTGCAGACTTCAATGCAAAAAATGTTTCTCCACAACTTCAAAAAGACTATGATGGTGAATCCGTAATCAAATTAGATGAGACTGGCACACTAACACTTGATCCTAAGGATTTCCCAAATTTGAAAAAATATAAAGGTCATGACTTAATTACAACCGATGGAAGTACATTGTTAGGTGCTGATGATAAGTCGGGTGTTGCAGAAATTATTACGGCAGTTGAATATCTAGCCAAACATCCAGAAATCAAGCATGGCGAGATTGAAGTTGGCATAGGACCTGACGAAGAAATTGGAACAGGAGCTGATCATTTTGATGTTGCAGGATTTGGTGCCGATATTGCTTATACAGTTGATGGTGGTCCATTAGGCGAGCTTGAATATGAAACATTTAATGCAGCTGGAGCAAAAATAAAGATTATTGGTAAAAATGTTCATCCAGCGACAGCTAAAAATGTAATGATTAATGCCTTGCAACTTGCAATTGACTTTCAAAATCAATTGCCTCAAGATGAAGTTCCTGAAAAAACTGAAGGACGGCAAGGATTCTTCCACCTACTACAGTTAGATGGAACAGTTGATGAAGCACAGATGTCATATATTATAAGAGATCATGACCGTTCAAAATTTGAGGCTAGGAAAGAACTATTCAAAGAAATAGTGGACAAAATGAACGCACAATTTGCTGAACCAAGACTTATTTTAGACCTAAAAGATCAATATTATAATATGCGTGAAGTAATTGAAAAAGATATGAATGTTGTTGGGCTAGCAAGAGTGGCTATGAATAACCTAGGCATCACACCTGTAATTTATCCTGTGCGTGGCGGAACTGATGGTTCTAAGATTTCATTTATGGGGTTGCCAACGCCTAATTTATTTGCGGGTGGCGAAAATATGCATTCACGCTTCGAATATGTTTCAGTACAAGTCATGGAAAAAGCAACTGATGTCCTTCTCGAAATTATTAAATTAACTAATGAGCAAAACAGTTAACACAAACCTATGTTCGTATTATAATAATAGAATAAAGGCGTGTTGTACAATGACACCCCAAAAAACAAACGCCGATTGGAGTATTTATTCAATCGGCGTTATTGTGAATAAAAAAATGAAATGGAGTGAAATTTATGCCAGAAGATCGGTTAACAAGTGCTGTCCAGTCAGCAGTTGCTGAGGCACAACAAGTAGCTATGACTAGACATCATCAAGAAATTGATATTCCAGAACTTTTCAAAGTAATTATCCAACCGGGTGAATTTGGAGCTGATCTTTTTCAGCGGTCTGGACTTGACGTGAGTTTGCTAGAAAAAGAGATTGATTTGGAGCTGGATAGAGTCTCAGTTGTTGAAGGTCAAGTTTCATATGGCCAAAATTTTAGTCAGAATCTAGCAAGATTATTGCAGGAAGCGGAACAATTAAGAAAAAAACAGGGTGACGAATATATTGCTTTGGACACAGTGATTTTAGCGCTCATGAAGCTTAAAAGTCATCCATTAAAGGTATATCTTGAAAGGCAAGGATTGACGGAGAAAAAATTAAAAGAAGTGGTCGATGACTTGCGGGGAGGAGAAAAAGTGACATCAAAGAATCAAGAAGAAAATTATAAGGCACTGGAAAAATATGGGATTGACCTTGTAAAACAAGTTAGAAGTGGGAAACAAGATCCTGTTATTGGGCGTGACGAAGAGATTAGGGATGTTGTCAGGATTTTATCACGTAAGACAAAAAATAATCCTGTATTAATTGGTGAACCTGGTGTTGGGAAGACGGCAATTATTGAAGGCTTAGCACAAAGAATTGTACGCAAGGATATTCCAGAAAATTTAAAAGATAAGAAGATTTTTTCCTTAGATATGGGGTCATTAATTGCGGGTGCAAAATATCGTGGTGAATTTGAAGAACGGCTTAAGGCAGTGCTAAAGGAAGTCACTAAAAGTGAAGGTCAGATTATTCTCTTTATTGATGAGATTCACAATATTGTTGGAGCAGGTAAGACTGAGGGAAGTATGGATGCTGGTAACTTGTTGAAACCGATGCTTGCACGGGGTGAACTGCACTTGATTGGAGCAACGACCTTAGATGAATATCGTGAATATATGGAAAAGGATAAGGCGCTTGAACGGCGATTCCAAAAAGTTTTAGTGCAAGAACCATCGGTCGAAGATACGATTTCAATTCTACGTGGATTACGTGAACGTTTTGAGATTCATCATGGTGTTAGAATTCATGATAATGCACTCGTGGCAGCTGCCACATTATCAAATCGTTATGTAACAGATCGTTATTTACCAGATAAGGCGATTGATTTGGTGGATGAAGCATGTGCAACTATTAGAGTTGAGATGAATTCAATGCCAACTGAACTTGATCAGGTCACACATCAATTGATGCGACAGGAAGTTGAGGAGGCTGCATTAAAGAAGGAATCAGATGTGGCATCTCAAAAAAGACTGACAGAATTACAAAGCGAATTAGCGGAAACACGTGAAAAAGCCAATACTTTAAAAATGCGCTGGGAAAATGAGAAAGAAGACATCCAAAAAGTTAGCAGCAAAAAGGCCAAATTAGACAAAGCAAAGCATGAGCTTGAAGAGGCTGAAAATAATTATGATCTAGAATTAGCAGCTAAGTTGCAGCATGCAACAATTCCACAAATTGAAAAAGAGTTGAAAGACTTAGAACAAGTTGAACGACCTGATAATTGGTTAGTTGAAGAATCAGTAACTGAAAATGAAATTGCACAAGTTGTCAGCAGAACCACAGGTATTCCTGTTGCAAAGTTAGTTCAAGGAGAGAGGGAAAAACTCTTGAATTTACCAACGGTTTTGCATAAACGTGTAATTGGGCAAGATGAAGCCGTGGATGCAGTTGCTAATGCGGTTATCCGCGCTCGTGCTGGTTTGCAAGATCCTGATCAGCCACTTGGAACCTTCATGTTTCTAGGGCCAACGGGTGTTGGGAAGACAGAACTTGCTAAAGCACTGGCAGAAAATTTATTCGATTCTGAGAAACACATGGTTAGAATTGACATGAGTGAATATATGGAAAAACAGTCAGTATCGCGGTTAATTGGTGCTGCCCCTGGATACATCGGCTACGAGGAAGGTGGGCAATTAACCGAGGCTGTCAGAAGAAATCCGTATACAATTATTTTATTGGATGAGGTTGAAAAAGCACATCCAGATGTATTCAATATTTTATTGCAGGTATTTGATGATGGACGCTTGACGGATGGTCAGGGAAGAACTGTTGATTTTAAGAATACTATTATAATCATGACTTCAAATCTAGGGTCGGATATTTTGCTGGATAATGCAGGTGATGGTAAAATCACAGCTGAAACAAAACAATTGGTAATGAAATTGGCACAGCAGCACTTTAAACCTGAGTTTTTGAATAGAATTGATGATGTTATAATGTTCGCACCGTTGAGTTTTGAAGCGATTGAAGAAATTGTGGCTAAGTTCATTGACTTGTTATCAAATCGACTTAGTGAGCAAGAAATCGAGCTTAAAATTAGTGATGAAGCTAAGCAGTGGATTACAAAAGAAGGCTATGATCCTGCCTATGGAGCAAGACCACTGCAAAGGTTTATCACAAATAATGTAGAAACACCACTTGCTAAAGAGATAATTGCTGGCAAAATTATGCCACACTCGCTAGTTACAATTACATTAGGTGCAGAACATAATTTGATTTTTGAGTCAGCTGGAATTACAGAATAAAAGCAACCTTAAAGAAATATTGTGCTCTACATGATCTGCATAAAAACAATAAAGGAATCAGATCAAAAGTTATACTTTGATCAGGTTCCTTTATTGTTTCTTTTGTTTATTTGGTTGGAGACTTTACAAAATAGTTTAGTCCATTTACCATGACTATTCCAACTACCATTGCAAAGAGTCCGCTAAATAGTGGTGAAAATGTGCCACCTGAAAGTGCAGCACTGATATATCCAATGACTTCACCATAGATGAAGCCCCAAAACAAAATTGTTAACTGTTTAGTCATCTAATCAACACCTCACAATATAAGTGTAGTTTAGCACAATTTTTGCAATTTGACACCCTAAAAAAGTCGAAGATGTTTTTTTAAAAGAGTATTGTTATAATATTAGACAAGATGATAAGGGGTTGAGTGATATATGAGTGGTGCAGCACTTCAAGTGATTAGCAGTTATAGTTTGTTGCAAAGTTCAATTCGAATAAAAGATATTGTCATAAATGCTAAATCAAAGGGTTATACGGCACTAGCCTTAACTGATATTAATGTTATGTACGGAGCTATTTCATTTTATGACACATGTCAGGCTGAGGGAATCAAACCACTTATAGGGATGACATTAGAGATATCCACTGAAAAAAAAGAGACATTGATTTTAATTGCAAAAAATGAAAATGGCTATCATAATTTGATTCAAATTTCGACTCAAAAACAATTATTACTCGCAAAAAATTCTACAGAATTCATAATCAGTGAAAATCCTGCTCTTTTTACAGATATAATTATAATAATTCCACCCGCTAACAGTTTTCTTACCAACAATTTATTAAATGGTAAGGATGAACTTGCAAAAAAAAATTTGCAGCAGATGGTAAATTTAGCAAAAGAAAACCTATATATAGGAATAAGTATAGAAACGTCTGACGCTTTGTATGGCAAAGTATTGCAATATGCAAATGAACTGAATGTTAAAGCTGTTGCTGTTGAATCGGTCAAATATTTGGAAAAGAACGGGTTGTTTGTTTGTAAGGTTATGGACGCAATTAAGCAGGGTAAACAGCTAGATAGCAAAGAATTGCAGCATGCAAATGATTTTGATGGGAATTCATGGCTAAAACCACTAAATGATATTAAACGGAATTATATGGAAAAAAAGCGAGTCGAGCCATTTAAAAATATGCTTTCGTTAATTAAACGAGCTACATTTGATTTTGTGCCAAGGAGAGTAATGCTTCCTAAATTTGAGACGCCACAAAATATTAATGCCAATAGTTACTTGAAAAAATTATGCAACAATGGAATGCAAATAAAGTTGCATGAACGAACAAATGATGTGAATGAAAAATATCTACAGAGAATGAATAAGGAACTAAATATTATTAAGAAGATGGGATTTGCTGACTATTTCTTGATTGTTTGGGATGTTACAAACTATGCTCATGAGCATGGAATACTTGTTGGTCCAGGTCGAGGTTCTGCTGCAGGTTCGCTGGTTTCATATCTTTTAGGGATTACAGATGTTGATCCAATCAAATATAATCTACTTTTTGAGCGCTTTTTGAATGAAGAACGGGCGCAAATGCCTGATATTGACTTGGATATTCCAGATAACCGGAGACAAGAAATCATTGAATATGTTAATAGAAAATATGGTGAAAACCATGTGGCACAAATAATTACTTTCGGGACATTTGGAGCAAAACAAGCTTTGCGTGATGCTGCACGAGTCATGGGTTTCTCGCAATTAGAAAGTAACAATTGGAGTCGTGTAATTCCTAGCCAAATTGGGATTACGTTGCCGGAAGCAGCAAAGAAATCTTCTCAGTTATATGATTTAATTAATAAAAGTGAACGTAATCATCTTTTATTTAAAACTGCATCATTACTAGAAGGTTTACCAAGACATTATTCTGTCCATGCTGCCGGAGTGATCTTGAGTGATACGGATCTGAGAAAAGTTGTGCCATTGCAAATGGGTAATGATGATGTTTTGCTGACACAGTATACCAAGGACGATGTTGAGCGTGTGGGACTGCTTAAAATTGATTTTCTAGGATTAAGAAACCTGACGATTTTAAATAATACATTGTCGGCAGTGAAGAGAAGCTTTGGTCAGGCTATTGATATTAATAAGATTTCGCTAAATGATGAAAAAACACTGGAACTATTTCAAAAAGCTGATACTAGTGGAGTATTTCAGTTTGAATCATCCGGTATTCGCAATGTTTTACGGAATCTTTATCCAACCACTTTTGAAGACATTGCCGCTGTAAATGCATTGTTCAGGCCTGGTCCTATGGAAAATATTACACATTTTATAGCACGTAAGCATGGCAAAGAAAAGATTATTTATCCAAATAATTCCTTGATTCCAATTTTGAAGAATACGTATGGAATATTAGTTTATCAAGAGCAAGTTATGCAGGCTGCTTCCATAATGGGTGGCTTTACTTTAGGTCAGGCTGATATATTGCGAAGAGCAATGAGCAAGAAGAAGGCTAGTGTGATTGAAGAACTGAAATCGAAATTTGTTAATGGTGCCACAAAACTGGGGTATTCTTCAAAAAATGCAGAACAAGTCTATGATTACATTGAACGCTTTGCTAATTATGGCTTTAACCGTTCACATGCTGTTGCCTACTCTAAAATAGCATTTCAGCTTGCATTTTTAAAAGTTCATTATGCGGCCCCCTTTTTTGCAGCAGTTCTGAATTCCGTTATCGGTGATGGGGTCAAGACAAGAGACTTTATAATTGAAGCAAAACAGCATCAATTGCAGATTGAAACGCCAGATATAAATAGAAGCAATTATTATACATTCTCTGGAAGAAAGAACTTGATTATCGGTTTAGGTAATATTAAGACTCTGCGTAGAGACTTTATTAAGGAAATCATTGAGGAACGCAAAAGCGCAGGTCATTATAGTTCATTTGACGATTTCATAAGAAGAATTAATCACAAGTACTTGAAAGAAGAACCGCTGAAAGCCTTGATATATTCTGGTACTTTTGATGTATTTTCTGTTAATCGAGCAACGTTGTTGGGTAATCTTAGTAAAAAGATGAGCAATGTGGAGCTAAGTGGTGCAAGCAGCGAATTGTTATCACTGCTTGCACCAAAACAAGAAGAATATGATGAACTTCCTTTAGCAGAGATTCTAGCTGGAGAACAAAAATATCTTGGAATTTTTCTTTCGGCTCATCCGGTGGAACAATTTACAGAAATTGCACAGCTGCATAATGTGGAGACAATCACAAATATCCACGAAAATCAGCAACAGAAAATTTTGTGTTTAATTAAGAAGATAAAAATAATCCGAACAAAAAATGGCGAGCAAATGGCTTTTTTGACGGTCGAGGATCAGACTGGTGAAATCGAGTTAACCCTTTTTCCAAACATTTTTGAAAAGATTAGTAATGATTTGCAGACAAATCAGGTTTATCTTGTTGCTGGAAAGAGTGAAAAACGTAATCAAAAAATACAGATTATTGTTTCAACGATGGTTGCAGCGGAAAAACTGAAAACAGAAATGAAAAGAAGATTATTTTTAAGGCTGGCCGCAAATGATTCAGACGTTATAAACAAGCAGCTTTTAAAAATATTACAGTTACACACAGGCTCAGTCCCAGTTGTTTTGTATGAAGAAAAACGAGCTGTGAAATGGGTTTTAGATGAAAAATACTGGGTAAACAGGTCGCAAGAACTGGAAGATCAGCTGGTAAATTTGATTGGTAGAAGCAATGTCGTCTTTCAAAATGAAAGCAAATGAAAATATCATGTGATAAATTGAATTTAATTTATAATTTTACAAGACATTCTCTTCTAAAAGTGATACTATAACCCTTGGAGAATGTGTTGTTCCATTATATTTACTTGAGGTGAAAAAAATGAAACGCATAGGTATTTTAACAAGTGGTGGAGATGCTTCTGGAATGAACGCTGCAATCCGTTCGATTACTCGTTCGGCCATTTCAGCAGGCTTGGAAGCTTATGGTATTAATTATGGTTTTGCGGGATTGGTTGCTGGAAATATCCGTCAATTAGATTCAAAGGATATGGATGGAGTCATTGACCGTGGTGGTACGATTTTGTACTCGGCTCGTTTTCCTGAGTTTGCAGAAGAAAAGACTCAGCTTAAGGGAATTGAGCAGCTTAAGAAGTTTGGAATTGATGCTTTAGTTGTAATTGGTGGAGACGGTTCTTACCATGGTGCTGAACGCCTTACACAGCATGGCTTCAATTCAATCGGAGTACCAGGAACTATTGACAACGATATACCAGGGACTGATTTTACTGTTGGCTTTGATACGGCGGTTAATGTTGCACTTGATGCACTTGACAGAATTAACGATACAGCTACTTCTCATCAGAGAACTTTTGTTGTCGAAGTTATGGGACGCGGAGCCGGAGATATCGCACTGTGGGCAGGAATTGCTGCCGATGCAGATGCAATCGTTGTTCCGGAGCGTGACCATGATGTTAAGAAAATTGCTGAACATCTTAAACGCAATTATGAAAATGGCAAAGATCATGGGTTGATAGTTTTAGCTGAAGGTGTTATGTCTGCGGCAGATTTTAAGAAACAACTTGACCAATATGGCAATTTTGACAGCCGTGCAATTACTTTGGGTCATATTCAGCGTGGTGGACGTCCAACCGCAAAAGATCGTGTTCTTGCAAGTATGTTTGGTGATTATGCTATTCGCCTGCTGCTTGAAGGAAAAGGCGGCTTAGCAATTGGTATTAGAGACAACAAATTGGTTGCAACTGATATCATCGATACTTTAGAGAACCATAAGCATATCACTGACGTATCATTACTTGATTTAAATGATCGTCTTCGTTTTTAATGCACTAATAACTTTGTAAAGAATTGACATTAAAGTCGTCTTTAAAAATTATTCAAAGGGGAGATTTTACTCATGAAGAAAACCAAGATCGTAAGTACACTTGGTCCAGCTAGTAATAGTTTGGAAACAATTGTTAAGTTAATCGAAGCAGGTGCCAACGTATTCCGCTTTAACTTTTCTCACGGTGATCATGAAGAACACTTAGGACGTATGAAGCTCGTTCATGAAGCAGAAAAGATTACAGGAAAAATGGTTGGTATCATGCTTGATACCAAGGGTGCTGAGATTCGGACAACTGTTCAAAAAGAAGGCAAAATTCATTATGAAATCGGCGATGAGGTTCGTATTTCAATGGATAGTTCTATCGAAGGAACTCGTGAGAAGATCGCAGTTACTTATCCTGGATTGATTGATGACGTTCATGTAGGTGGCCATGTATTATTTGATGATGGTTTAATTGATATGCAAGTCGAAAAAATCGATCAAGACAAAAAAGAATTAGTATGTAAAGTTTTGAACGCTGGTGTGTTAGGTTCACGTAAGGGTGTTAATGCTCCTGGCGTTTCAATCAATTTACCAGGTATCACTGAAAAAGATTCAGACGATATCCGTTTTGGTTTGGATAATGAAATTAACTTTATTGCAGCTAGTTTTGTTCGTAAACCAGCAGATGTTTTAGATATTCGTGAATTACTTGAAGAAAAGCATATGGAACATGTACAAATCTTCCCTAAGATTGAATCACAAGAAGGTATTGATAACTTTGATGAAATCATCAAGGTTTCTGATGGTTTGATGGTTGCTCGTGGTGATATGGGTGTTGAGATTCCTGTAGAAAATGTTCCGTTGGTTCAAAAGACATTGATTAAGAAATGTAATGCTCTTGGCAAACCAGTTATTACTGCAACACAAATGCTTGATTCAATGCAAGAAAATCCACGTCCTACACGTGCCGAAGCTTCTGATGTTGCTAATGCTGTTTTTGATGGTACTGATGCAACGATGCTTTCTGGCGAAAGTGCAAACGGGGACTATCCTGTTGAATCAGTTGCAACGATGGCAAGGATTGACATCAAAGCCGAGAATACTTTACGTGAACATCATACATTCTCAATTAATGATTTTGACAAAACAGATGTCACAGAAGCTGTTGGTCGTGCCGTTGCCGAAGCAGCTAACAATCTTGGAATCAAGACAATTGTTGCTGCTACAAAGTCAGGTCATACAGCACAAATGATTTCGAAGTATCGTCCAGATGCTGATATTTTAGCTGTGACATTTGATGATCGTACTCGCCGTGGCTTATCAATCAATTGGGGTGTTCATCCTGTTCTTGCAGAAACTCCTGCTTCAACTGATGATATGTTTGCTTTAGCAACAGAAAAAGCTAAAGAGGCTGGTTTTGCTAAAGAAGGCGACTTGATCTTGATTACTGCTGGTGTGCCAGTTGGAGAAAAAGGTACAACAAATGTTATGAAGATTCAATTAATCGGTTCAAAGCTTGTTGTAGGTCAAGGTGTTGGTGATGAAACAGTTATTGGAAAAGCTGTTGTAGCTGGTTCAGCTGCAGAGGCAAACAAAAATGCTGTTGAAGGTGGAATCTTAGTTACAAAAACAACTGACAAAGAGTATCTTCCTGCTATTGAAAAATCCAGTGCTTTAATCGTTGAAAACGGTGGATTGACATCACATGCTGCTGTTGTAGGTATCTCTATGGGAATTCCTGTAATTGTTGGCGCTGAAAATGCAACATCATTGATTTCGAATGGTGAAGTTGTAACGGTTGATTCACGTCGCGGAATTGTTTATCGTGGTGCTTCAAGCGCGCTTTAGGATATTGAAATTCAAACTTGAATCTTAATTAAGAGAAGTATGTGCAGTCAAAGTTACTTTTTCTGATTTTAGCACATAACTCAATAGGAAAGTTGTACCAAGAAAACTGTTGGTATGGCTTTTTTATTTTGTTGGAATAAAAGTATGCAGGTTTTCAGCAGAATGTGACTTTTGGAATGATTTTTGTTGTTGCTTTGTTGAGTAAATTTAGATATTAATTAGCAATTTATAATTGTTTCGGGTAAAATAGGTAGCGAATATATACTTTGGGGTGAAAGAATGGAAAGTTGGATTTTTTTGGGAATTATTTTTTTAGTTGCTTTTTTTGCGAAGAATACATCGCTTACAATTGCTGCAGTAGTTGTTTTGTTATTGAAAGCAATTCCATTTACGAATGAATGGATGCCTGTAATACAAACAAAGGGTATCAATTGGGGTGTAACAGTCATTTCGGTTGCTATTCTTATCCCAATCGCTACTGGACAAATAACTTTTAATGACTTAATTCAGATTTTTAAAACACCTGTAGGTCTTATTTCAGTTGTGTGTGGAATTTTGGTTGCAGTTTTGTCTCGTCAAGGAGTTTCCTTGCTGTCAGGTTCTCCACAAGTGACAGTTGCTTTGGTGATTGGTACAATAATCGGGGTCGTCTTCTTGCGCGGTGTTGCTGCTGGACCTGTAATTGCTTCTGGAATTGCTTATTGTATAATGAGTTTGTTACATGTGAGTCTTAACTAATGGAGGAAAATAATGGAAAAAGATAAAATGATTGGCCACATTATAGAAGCTCGTGTAACTGATCAAAATGATGATTTATATTTCTTACAGTGTGAAGGGACAACTTTTAGACTTGATAAAGAAGAGGTTGAATCAGAACTGGGTAACGGTAGTTTAATTTCTGGGTTTGCATATGAAAATGAGAATCATGAAATGCAGATAACAAAAAAAATTCCAACTAGCCAAATTGGTCGTTATGCATTTGGAGAAGTTGTTTCCAGCAGGCGTGACTTAGGTGTGTTTGTTGATATTGGGTTACCAAATAAGGATGTCGCGGTTTCATTAGATGAACTACCTGAGTTGACAAATCTCTGGCCCAAGAAGGGCGATAGTTTGATGATTGCTCTTAGAGTTGATTCAAAGGGCCGCCTTTGGGGGTCAATTGCAAGTGAAGAAATTTTCAAAGGGATTTCTGGCAAAGCAGATGATAGTATGAAAAATAAAAATGTGGAAGCAGTTGCTTACCGTTTAAAAATGGCAGGGACTCACGTAATAACTCCAGATTTTGAATTGGGTTTTATTCATCCAAGTGAACGAGACCGTGAACCACGTCTAGGTGAACATCTTAATGCTCGTGTAATTGGAATTAGACCGGACGGAACATTGAATCTTTCGCTACGTAGAAGAGCCTATGAAGCAATCAGTGATGATGCTCAGATGATTTTAGCAGCGTTACAGCATTCTGAAGGTGTGCTAAGTTACACTGACAAATCTAAACCAGAAGATATTAAAGATTATTTTGGGGTTAGTAAAGGGCAATTCAAGCGGGCTGTCGGGCATTTAATGAAGGCCGGATTGGTAAAGCAATCCGATGGAAAGATGTATCTTAACGAGAAATAACTATTTGATGTAAGAAAGAAGGAGTTAATGCAATGGAATTTTTGGAAACACAAATAACTGACATTGAATCTCAACTCCATCAAGCTGGTCTGAAACTAACACCGCAAAGACGTGCTACTGTCAGCACTCTTTTACATAACTATGAGAAACATCTTTCTGCAGAAGAGCTATTTACCCTCGTGCGAAAAAGAGAGAAGGATATTGGTCTAGCTACCGTTTATCGAACACTTGAGATTTTATTTGAACTTGGAATAGTGAACAAGATTAATTTTGAAGATGGCATGTCGCGTTATGATTTAAGGTTGTCTGATCAGGGCCATTTTCATCATCATTTACTTTGTAAAGTGTGTGGCAAAATTCAAGAGGTTCATGAAGACTTGCTTTTAGATGTTGAAGAAAAGGTAAAAAACAAATTTGGTTTCGAGGTAACGGATCATCGTTTGATTTTTCATGGTATCTGTGCAGATTGCTTGGCGAAGAAGAGCCATTAAAGCAGTATTAATGAGGGTGAGTTTATTAAAAATACTATTTTAGATTATATACATTATTTAAAAGTAGAGCGGGGACTTTCTGAAAATACGGTTAATAGCTATCAAAATGATTTGATGCAATTTATTGCCTTTCTTAAAACACGACAAGTTGATAATTTTAAGATTATTACAAGGCAACTCATTGTCGATTTTCTGGAATTGGAATCTAACCAGCAGAAGGCTACAAGTTCAATAGTACGATCTGTGACGAGCCTAAGAAAGTTTTTTCAATATATGGTTGAAGAAGGGATTATTCAAAGTGATCCAATGGAATTAATTGATGCTCCCAAAAAAAGTGAACATCTTCCCGAGGTACTTTCAACAGCCGAAGTTGAAAAACTCCTGAATTCGCCTGATACATCAAAACCTCTTGGGCTTAGAAATCGAGCTATTTTGGAATTGATGTATGCTACTGGATTGCGTGTCAGTGAAGTAATAAATATTCAGCTTGCAGATTTGCATCTAAGTTTGGGATTGATTCAAACAATTGGAAAGGGCCAAAAAGAAAGAATTGTTCCAATTGGGGATCAGGCCATTTCATGGGTTGAGAGGTATTTGAATGACATTCGCCCACAGTTATTGAAGAAACAGCGAAGTAATTTTCTATTTCTAAATCATCATGGTAGGAAGTTGACGAGACAAGGAATTTGGAAAAATCTAAAAGCAGATGTTTTAAGGGCTGGAATAGAAAAGAATGTTACTCCGCATACACTGAGGCATTCGTTCGCAACGCATATCTTAGAAAATGGAGCAGATCTAAGGATTGTTCAGGAGCTTTTAGGACACTCAGATATTGCAACAACTCAGATTTATACCCATTTGTCGAAAAGAAGATTAGCAGAAATTTATGGGAAATATCACCCGCGTGCTTAGAATAAATTGTTTATAGAATAAAATTATGATAAAGTTGACGCAACTTTACTTATTAATACTTTCTTGCGACCACAGGAGGTCATCATGCTTTATAAGTATAAAAATGATTATGAAAAAATAACGATGGGATTACTTTCATTTATCCCAGACTTGAAGGAATATTCACATCTGAAAACTGAATTGAATTGGTATAGTGGTGCAGATGAACGTTGCCTTTATCTCTGGAAGAACGATAATGGTGATTTTATTGGCATTATCGGTGTTGAAATTTCGGATGATATCTTGATGGTACGGCATATTGCAATAACACCTACAGAAAGAAATGAAGGAGTCAGTTTCAATATGCTTAGTGGATTATGTGAGCTATATCCTGGAAGAAAGATGATGGGAAGTCTCGAAACAGCAGGACTAATCACCAAGTGGGAGCATCATAACGATGGCGACTAGTTTTGAGAATCAGAAGCTGATCTTTAAACTAAAAAGTTTTGAGGGACCTTTAGATTTATTACTGCATCTTATACGGCAGAATCAAATGAATATTTATGATATTCCGATGGCAGAAATAACTTCACAGTATATTGATCAGTTACATCAAATGCAGACAATGGAATTGGATATAGCTGGAGAGTATTTAGTTATGGCTTCCACACTATTAAATATAAAAAGCAAGCTGCTTTTACCGCATCATGATGAGTTTGAAGATGATGGGACAGTTGACGATCCAAGGCTAGAACTCGTGCAACAGCTTTTGGAGCATCAATGTTATCAGATGGCAGCTGAGAACTTGGATGAACTCTTTGAATCAAGGGCTTTACATTATACGAGAGAACAGTCGGATGAACCAACTGGAACACGTAAGGTTTTACTCAACGGCAGTCAGCCTGTGACGCTCTTACAGCAAACTTTTATACGGCTAATGACTAGAAAAAAGATTGTTATTGCCAAAAAAGGAAGTATTAGGAAAGAACATTTTACAATAGAGGGCGAAATGGCAAATATTCTTTACCACTTATCGAAGAAGGTTGTTATCTCCTTTGATTCCTTGATTATTGAAGAGGAAGTCCAAGTTGGAAAAGTTGTGACTTCTTTTCTAGCGATGCTGGAACTAGTAAAAAGAGGAACAATTGAGATAATTCAAAAAAAGAGTTTAGATACCATTATTTTGAGGAGTGTAGTTAATGCAACCAACAATTCAAGCAGAGATTGAAGCTCTTCTTTTTGTTGCGGGAAATGAAGGAATATCTTTGGCACAACTTTCACAATTGACTGGCTTGATGAAGCCGGCTGTGATAGAACAGATTAACCTGCTAAACAAAAAATATGCAGCCGATCAAGGTTGTTGCCTTGAAGTAATTACAACTAATGAATTCTATCGCTTGGCTACTAAGAGCAAATATGCAGACCTTTTACGGGATTATTTCGAAGCTCCTAATATGTCTGTTCTTTCACGGGCAGCACTAGAAGCGCTTGCAATTATTGCATATCAGGAACCGGTTACGCGTGTACGTATTGATGAGATTCGTGGAGTTAAATCCCATGGTTCAATCCAAAAGCTGCTGGCACTTGAACTGATTGAAGAAGCTGGGCGCCTTGATGCACCAGGGCGCCCAATTTTGTATAAAACAACAGAAAATTTTTTGAATTATTTTGGTCTACATTCATTAGACGAATTACCATCTTTACCGGAAGTATCTGAAGAAGGTGTGTTAAATGATGGTGAACAAAATTTATTAGACTTATTTAATGAGACCCTCGAAGATGGCGAATGAAAAAATAGGAGAAGCAAATATGGAATCAAATGAGCGTTTACAAAAAGTTATGGCTAATGCAGGCGTAGCTTCTAGGAGAGCATCTGAGAAAATGATCTTGGATGGGATGGTCTCTGTGAATGGTAAAGTGGTCAATGAGCTTGGCACAAAGGTATCAGGCAGTGACGTAGTTGTCGTTGCTGGGAAGACTTTGGATACTGAGAAGAAGGTGTACTTTCTTTTCTACAAACCACGTGGGGTTATCACTGCAGCAAGTGATGATAAGGGAAGGAAAGTTGTAACTGATTATTTTAAGAAGATTGAGCAACGAATTTATCCGGTAGGAAGACTCGACTATGATACTTCTGGGTTGCTCTTGATGACTAATGATGGTGATTTGGCCAACAAGTTAATGCACCCAAGAAACAAGATTGATAAAACCTATGTTGCTAAGGTTTCCGGTATACCTGAAAATGAAGACTTTAAGAAACTACGCTTGGGTATGATGGTTGAGGGAAAAAAGACTTCACCAGCAAAAGCAAGATTGTTATCAGCAGACCAGAAAAAGAAAAAGGCTCTTGTTTCATTGACAATTCACGAGGGTCGGTATCATCAAGTTAAAAAGATGTTTGATGCAATTGGTCATCCCGTTGAAAAATTAAAACGTGAAACATATGGTTTTTTGACCTTAGATGGTTTAACCTCTGGTGATTTTAGAGAGTTAACACATGACGAAATTAAGCGTCTAAAAAGTAAGTAAATAAATGGTTGCATTATTCTTTAGACAATGCTAAGATTTAGTTGTAATAAAAATAATATGGTTTATCTTCAGGGGCAGGGTGAAACTCCCGACCGGCGGTGACAGTCCGCGACCTGCATTCGTGCAGTTGATTTGGTGCAAATCCAAAACCGACAGTAAAGTCTGGATAAAGAAGATAGGGCTTATTTGATTGTAAAAGTCAATTGAACCCTGTTGGTCTCTGATCAGCAGGGCTTTTTTGTATCTCAAATAAGATCCGTGAAGATGAACATCAGGAGGTTTTTTGATGGTCTATACAGCTACACGTCGTTATGTTATTTCCGCTAGTTTAGCAGGTATTTCATACTTGTTAATGTTCTTATCTTTTGTGGTAGTTCCGCTAGTTCCTTATATGAAGGTTGATTTTTCAGATTTACCAATTCTTTTTGGAATGTTTATTCTTGGGCCGCTTGGAGGAATTGAAATTGCTTTAATTCGTTCAATCCTATATTTTTTAATTTCTGGTCCATCGATTGATAACTTAATTGGGGTGGTGACTAACTTTATTGCTTCGATGACACTTACATTACCAATTTTTTATGCGTTGCGTAAGCATCACGATGCGCGTATCTGGAATATTGTTCGTTCTGTTTTCTTGGGGACGATGAGCTTAACGGTAATCTTATCATTAGCCAACTATTTTGTAATTATGCCACTGTATATGAGTGTATTAGGGATGAAGTTATCTATGCCATTGGCAAAGTTTGTGTTAATTGGAGTTGTTCCTTTCAATTTGATTAAGGGACTTTTGGTCGGAATAGTATTTTGGACCTTGTTTATTAAGATGAAGGACTGGATTGTTAAGCAATCGGTTGTACTGAAGTAACATTATTGGATCGATTTTACGCAGAGTTAGAAGTAAAAAAACTTCTAGTTCTGTTTTTTTTATTTTTTTGCAGATAAAAGTAACGATACTAACTAAATACGTATTAATATTGTAGAATAATTGTAGAATATATAAAGGAGACTTATTAGTGAACGAAAAAAAATGGTTACTTTTTTTCTCGAATACCCAACCAAGAAGGAGTGCAGTAATCAGGCAAGTATTAGGGAATAAGAGAACTGTCTCAAGCCTATATTGGGGAATGCAGTATCATCTGTTAGATTGGTTGAATGTTGAACCTGAATTAAATGAAAAACAATTTGATTTACAAATAAATAATTTGCGCAAGGCAAAATATCTTGTAGCGGCTCCGAAAGGCCTTGTCTTATCAGAAACGGGAACTATTCAGAAAGAAAGTTATCAAAAGAAGAATTACATAATAACTGAACCTTCACTTTTTCAGCATATAAATGAAAGGCAATGGATTGAACTCTTGCCGTTAGTGATTCAAGTGATATCTGAGCTGTCATATCATAATCATCATTACTACGTGGTTGGCTCTTCAATTAGAGCACAGTTCTTTTTTAAGAGTTGGTATCAGACAATAGTAAATAAAGATGAATTGGCTAAGGTTTTAAAGCAATTACTCAATTGTTTTTTAGCACATTTCTCGCAAGAAGAGGCTAATGTTTTTATGGTTTTCTTCAGTGGTCATGGAATTATAGGAAAAACAGCTGAACAAGTCGCGGTTTTGCTGCCGCATTTTTCACGGGAAGATGTTATCTCGCTATGGCGTGATCTAAGCACGCAATTTGCTTTTTTTCTTTTAAAGGAAGATTCTGTTTTTAGACAATTGGTAATTCCCTTGAATACTACGGAGAAATTATCCAAGAGTACTTTGATTACTTATCAAATGTTTAACGAAAATCAGAGTCTAGAGCAAATTGCAAAAAAGCGTAACTTAAAAGTGAGTACAATTAAAGAACATTTGCTGGAAAGTGCAATTTTGCGCGATGATTTTGCATATAGTAGGCTAATCACCGCGAATGATTATGCTATTTTAAAGGGTGCTTTTTCGGGTGTGGCAATTGACTGGAATTATGAGCAGTTGGACAATCGAATTGAGTTTTTTAAATTTAGGCTATTTCAGATTGAAAGGAGTAAAAAAATTGAATGATCTGAAATTAAAGGGATTACTAAAACAATATTTTGGATATTCCGAATTTAAAAAAGGACAACTTGAAATCATCAAAAATTTGCTTGCCAATCATTCAACGTTAGGTATCTTGCCAACAGGTATGGGTAAGTCATTATGTTATCAGCTAAGTGGCAAAATTCTTAAGAAGACAGTCTTGATAATCTCCCCGCTACTGTCTTTGATGAATGATCAAGTAGAACAATTGAAATATATTGGCGAAAAAAAAGTTACTGCATTGACATCAGAATTGTCATATAGCGAAAGAAATTTTATTTTGCATAATCTTGCGTCATATTCGTTTATTTACTTATCACCAGAAATGCTAAAAAATGATAAAGTCGCAGCTCAACTAGTAACAATCGATATTGGGCTTTTAGTTGTCGATGAAGCACACTGTATTTCTCAATGGGGACCTGATTTTCGCCCAGATTATTTGCAGATCAAGCATTTCCGAAAATTATTGCATAATCCGCTAACGTTAGCCTTGACTGCAACAGCGACGAATAAAGTTGCACAAGATATCCAGACTAGTTTATTTGACAGCAGTGAGACACCACGGACAATTCGCTACTCTGTTGACCGTCCTAATATATTCCTGGTGGTCCATGAATCACCAACTGTCACAGAGAAAAATAAGTACTTGATAGAATTGATTTCTCAGCTCACTGGACCGGGTTTGATTTATTTTTCAAGTAAAAAGCAAGCCGATAGAATTAGTGAAATGATAGGAATGAAGACAAATCTGCGTGCAGCATCATATCACGCAGATTTAAGTGTAATGAGCCGATATACAATTCAGCATCAGTTTATGGAGAATCAATTAGATATTGTCTGTGCTACTAGTGCTTTTGGGATGGGAATAAATAAGCAGGATGTACGTTATGTCATCCATTACCATTTTCCAAGTGATTTAGAAAGCTATGTCCAAGAAATTGGAAGAGCTGGCAGAGATGGGAAAAAAAGCATTGCAATCTTGTTGTACTCAAAAACAGATATTGGATTGCAGCAACAGCTTAGCATAGATAGTTTACCAGATGAATTTGATATTGATAATTTTAACAATCTAAAAAAGCAGGATAATCTGTCCAGCAAGGATCAAGTTTTGCAGTACTATTTTGACCAAAATATGAAGATCGACACGATTAAAAATATTTTTTTCAAAAGGCGTAAGGAAAAATTTGAGAAGTTGAATGTACTTTTGCAGTATATTGCAACTGAAGGCTGCAGAAGAAAATACATACTGAGATACTTCGGAGAGAATATGCTGCCTAGACATGATGACAAATGTTGCCAGCTGAAAGGAAAACAATTGAATTTAAATGAGTTTAAATTTGAAAAAAGGAAATATCAAAGTGATTCACTGCCAAATTATAAGGTAATTCTTGATTCTTTCTTTAGGACTTAGTGATTAAACGTAATTCTTAAGTAAAGAATTATGACTTGCTACGGTAACGTATGGTAGAATAATAAATGATTATTTGAGGGGGAAATTTGTATGAGTCGAAAAACTCCAGGCCAACAACAGCCTTGGGATAAATCTTTTGACAACGCTCGCGACAAAAGCGGTAACTATTCACGGTCAGCAAGTCGAAAGAGTAACCGGGCCAACAGCGTACTAACCACATCATTGTTAGTTGTGTTCATTGCAATTATTTTGGGAACGGTCGCACTTTATTTTATTTCGCAAAAGACATCACAATCTTCTTCTGGAGGTAGTGATAATGTAGGTGTTGTTGAATCAAGTTCTAGTAAGAAGAGCAGTTCAAAGGAAGAATCATCGGCTAAGAAAAGTTCAGCAAGTTCAACTGCCGAATCATCATCTTCCAGCTCTACTAAAGAATATACAGAAGCTGCTTCTTCAAGTAGTTCAAGTGAAGTGGCAGCAGCCAGTTCGACCGAAACAGCAGGTTCTTCTAGTTCGTATAGCACAAGCACAGCCAGTTCTTCATCAACGAGCGCTCAATATGTAACGGTTGTTGCTGGTCAAGGAATCTATCGTGTTGCTGTTAATAATGGTTTGACAATGCAAGAACTGCTTGAACTGAATCCAACATTGAGTTCAACTTCAACACTTACTGCAGGTGAGTCAATTCGTATTAAATAATGGATGTGCAGCATAAAATTAAGATTGAAGTTAGACGGTTTTTTTGATTTATGGAAGACATTTAGCTAAAAAGCAAGAAAGATATTAGAGTAAAATTTGATTTTTGGTTTAACTCTATTTAGCAGTGATAGAAAATAATGTTTTGATAGGAAGGTTTAGTCAAGATGGGGAAGTTATTACAAGTTGCAATTGATGGCCCAGCTTCGGCAGGGAAAAGCACGGTCGCAAAGCTTGTTGCACACAAATTAAATTACATATACTGTGATACTGGAGCAATGTATCGTGCTGTCACTTGGGCAGCGATTCATGATGGAATTCGACTTGATGATGAGAAATCACTAGGAGTACTTTTACACAGTATCAATATTAGATTTATACCATCTGCTACTGGGCAGCGAGTCTTTGTGAATGAAAAAGAAGTCACAGAAGAAATTAGAATGCCTGAAATTAGCAATAACGTATCCACAGTTGCTGCGCAGGTTCCAGTCCGCAAGTCTCTTACTGATTTGCAGCAAGAGATTGCAAATGCTGGTGGAATTGTAATGGACGGCCGCGATATCGGAACAACAGTCTTACCTGATGCTGAAATCAAAATTTTCATGGTGGCAAGTGTACGGGAAAGAGCCTTGAGAAGATATAAGGAAAATATTGAAAAAGGGATCAAAACACCGCTTGAGGTTCTTGAACAAGAGATAGAAGAGAGAGATCGTAAAGATTCTACCAGAACGATTTCACCGCTTTCAAAAGCTGCTGATGCCGTTCAATTAGATACAACGAACCTGACAATTGAGCAAGTTGTTAACAAAATAATGGAAATAATTGAAAAAAAAGCTTGAAATCTAACTAAAAGTGTATTTTAACTGGAATTTTTGATTGAATTCAGCTAGAATAGAGATTAGAGTTGAGTCGTTAAGGAGGACATGATCCATGAGTGAATCAGAAGCAAACAAGGATTTATTAGAAGCTTTAAATAGCGTGAATGAAGTAAAAATTGGTGATGTTGTTAAGGGCGAGGTTTTGGCCGTTGATGATGCTAAACAAGTTATTGTTGGAATTGAAGGGGCAGGAGTTGAAGGTGTAGTTCCATTTAAGGAACTTGGCTTGAAACCCGATCAAGAGGTCTCAGACGATGTAACTATCGGTGATGTAATCGACCTAGTTGTTATTTCCCGTATTGGTTCTGACAAGGAAGGCGGCAGTTATTTGTTATCACAGCGCCGTCTTGAAGCACGCAAGGTCTGGGATGATATTGAAAAGAAGTTTGAAGCAGGTGAAACAATTACTGCTCCTGTGACACAAGTTGTTAAGGGCGGTCTAGTAGTTGATGCTGGTGTTCGTGGCTTTATTCCGGCATCAATGGTTGATGATCGTTTTGTTGAGGACTTAAATCAATATAAGAATCAAGAACTTGAACTAAAGATTATCGAAATTGAACCAAGTGAGAATCGTTTAATTCTCTCTCATAAGGAAATTGTTAAGGCAGCTCATGAAGCTAAGAAGGCAGAGATATTAGCCAATCTAGTTGTAGGTGATGTTGTTGAAGGAAAAGTTGCACGCTTAACAAGTTTTGGTGCATTCGTTGATTTAGGAGGAGTAGATGGATTAGTTCACGTTTCAGAGATTTCATTTGAACGTGTTAACAAGCCATCTGATGTATTGAAGGTTGGCGAAACCGTTAAGGTTAAGGTTCTTTCAGTGGATGCTGAAAAGGATCGAATTTCACTTTCAATTAAGCAGACATTACCACAACCATGGGATAATATTACAGAAAAAGTTGCTGAGGGCGATATCCTTGAAGGAAAAGTTAAGCGTCTTACAAGTTTTGGTGCATTTGTAGAGGTGTTCCCAGGTGTTGAAGGTCTCGTGCACATTTCTCAAATTTCACACAAGCATATTGCTACACCAAATGAAGTTTTGACTTCGGGTGAGACAATCAAGGTTAAGGTCTTAAATGTCCATGCAGATGAACATAGATTGGCACTTTCAATTAAAGCACTTGAAGAAAAGCCAAGTGTTGCTGGTGGAGAGAAAAGAGAGACAGTTTCTGAAGAAAAAGTTGATCTTCCAGATGAGAGCACTGGCTTTACACTAGGTGACCTTGTTGGTGATTTGAAGAACAAGGATCAAGATTAATTGATTGTATATTTTTCTAGTATGATAAATCTAGTAGTTATTCTTTAGTATGGAAACGGTAGATTGTTGAACAAATCTATCGTTTTTTTGCTGATATAAGTATGTTTTAATTTTAAATAGAAAAGAGGGTTGCAAAAATGGCAAATCCAGTTGTAGCAATTGTTGGTCGTCCCAATGTCGGAAAATCAACTGTTTTTAATAGAATTGCGGGAGAAAGAATTTCAATTGTCGAGGATGTTCCTGGAGTTACGAGAGATAGAATTTATGCTCACAGTGAATGGCTCGGACAGAAATTTAGTTTAATTGATACTGGGGGAATTGATATTGGTGATGAACCATTTCTGACTCAAATAACAGAACAGGCTGAAATTGCAATTGATGAGGCTGATGTAATTGTCTTTGTTGTTAGTGTTCGCGAAGGCATAACTGATGCTGATGAAAAAGTTGCTCGAATTCTTTATAAGTCTGACAAGCCTGTTATTTTGGCAGTTAATAAAGTTGATAATCCAGAATTACGAGGAGATATTTTTGATTTTTATTCACTTGGTTTTGGTGAACCATTAGCTGTTTCCAGTACACACGGAATAGGTGTTGGTGATTTACTTGATAAAATCTGTCATTCTTTTCCAGAAAAACAAGTTGAAGAAGAAGATACCACAATCAGATTTAGTTTAATTGGCCGCCCTAATGTCGGCAAGTCATCACTTGTAAATGCTATTTTGGGTGAAAATCGTGTGATTGTTTCAAATATTGAGGGAACAACCAGAGATGCAATTGATACACCCTTTATTTCAACTCAAGGTGACGAGTTCACAGTTATTGATACTGCAGGGATCAGAAAACGTGGGAAGGTCTATGAGAATACTGAAAAATATTCCGTTTTGCGTGCTATGCGAGCAATTGATCGTTCAGATGTAGTATTGGTAGTATTAAATGCTGAAGAGGGAATCCGAGAACAAGATAAAAAGGTTGCCGGTTATGCTCACGAAGCAGGGCGAGGCATTATTATTTTGGTCAATAAGTGGGATACGTTAAAGAAGGATAATCGCACGATGACAGAATTTGAGGAAAAAATTCGCCAAGAGTTTCAGTATCTTAGCTATGCACCGATAATCTTTGTTTCAGCGGTAACGAAACAAAGATTAGATAAGCTTCCTGAGTTAATTAAGAAAATCAATGATAATCATCAACGAAGGATAGCTTCAGCTGTGTTGAATGATGTAATCATGGATGCAATTGCACGTAATCCTACACCAACTGATCATGGCAAGCGCCTTAGAGTCTATTACACAACACAAGTTGCGGTCAAACCACCCACTTTCGTTGTTTTTGTTAACGATCCTGAGTTAATGCATTTTTCATATCAAAGATTCTTAGAGAATCAAATTCGTGATTCATTTGATTTTACTGGTACACCTGTTCATATAATTGAGCGCAAGCGTAAATAGTTTTAATTAATTGCTCAATATGTTAGACTTAGTTTTTCGCTAGTATTTTACAATTATCAAAAAGCTAAAACTTCTTAAAAAAAGGTGAAAAACCTTGTTATGTTAGGCTTTATATGCTATCTTATTTAAAGAGATAATGATTTGTTAGTCATTGTTTCGTCATTATGATAAGGGCGAAATTACGCCAACAGATAATTTATTATCTGTGCCTATTTCTTCGTATGAGGAGGTGAAACACATGGCAAACAAAGCACAATTAATCGAAACAGTTGCAACAAAGACAGGTTTGACAAAAAAAGATGCAACTACTGCTGTTGACGCAGTTTTTGAAACAATTCAAACTACGTTAGCAGAAGGCGAAAAGGTTCAATTAATCGGATTTGGTAACTTCGAAGTACGTGATCGTGCAGCCCGTAAAGGTCGCAACCCACAAACTGGTAAAGAAATTCAAATTCCTGCAAGCAAAGTACCTGCATTTAAGCCAGGTAAAGCTTTAAAAGATGCTGTTAAATAAGCATTAATACTTATTCGTCAGGGGGCTAGGTCAAAAGTTAAATTTTGATCGAGCCCTTCTATTTATTTATTGCGAGTAAATGTGTAACATAAGTCAAGATTTTCCGGGCTTATATCACACTTCCTCCTCTTTTTTATAGGGTCGGTAACTAAGAAAACCTATGCTTTTAAGCGTAAGATGAATTAGTGTCTTGACCGACCAGAATTGTATTCTGTTAATTGGTTCTCAATATGTTGGAGCTTTGGAGAAAAGCTTGACATCAAAGGAGGTGAAACTGAATGTATCAAGGGCTTAAGCTACGGATATATCCTAATTTAGGACAACAAAAACAAATAGTTGAGAACTTTGGAGCGACTAGATTTGTGTGGAATCAGATGTTGAAGATGCAAAGCAAGCGTTATAAAAATAATAAAGATTCTAAGTTCTTAAATGGTTTTGCAATGAACTTTTTAGTAAAACAATTAAAAACAGAATATTCATGGTTAAAACAAGCTGAGAGCACCTCACTACAAGACACTTGTGAAACTCTAGCTGTAGCTTTCCAAAGATTTTTTAAAAAACTTGGGGGATATCCTAAATTTAAGTCGCGAAAATTTCCAAAGCAAAGTTTTAAGTCTAAATGTATAAATAACAATGTTAGATTGATTGATAATCATTATTTGAAGCTGCCTAAATTAGGCATTATGAAGTACAGAGGAAAGTTCACGGATGACAAAATCAAGTCAATTACTATCCAGTTAAGTCCAACAGGCAAGTTCTACTGTGTTTTACTAATTGAGTGTGAAAGCCAAACACAATTTGGTAAGACAAGTCAAGCTGTCGGTTTGGATATGGGGATAGCCGATTTAATAAGCACATCAGATGCTGTTAAATATCCGACAATTAGGTTTGATCAGATTCTTGCTAAGAAGAAACGCTACTGGGAAAGACGACTAGCTAGAAGAAGACTATTAGCACAAAAAGAAATAGCTTGGGATAAACACAACAAAGTCGTTGAACCTAGAGAACTAGCCAACTTTAAGAACTATACCAAGGCTAAACAGATGGTAGCTAAATATAGTGAAAAGATAGCTAACCAGAGGAAAGATTATCTTCATAAGCTTACCGTCAAGTTAGTTAAAGACTATGACAAAATAGTGATTGAAGGTTTGAAAACTAATAATATGATTAAGAATCACAAACTAGCTAGAGCAATCGCTAATCAATCTTGGAGAATGCTTAGATTAATGCTGGAATATAAGTGCAAATGGTATGGTAAAGCCCTTAGTGTGGTTAATCCATACAAGACTAGTTAAATTTGCTTTAATTGTGGATATGATGATGGTAAACACGAACTAGATATTCGTGCTTGGACTTGTCCTCAATGCCATACGCAGCTAGATAGAGATGTAAATGCAAGCAAAAATATATTAAAGCTTGGTTTGGGCTAAACCTTAGTAAAATAGAGTAAACCGCTGTCGAACACTGAAATGTATGAGATAAGTTATGCTTGTTCCTAGAAGCTCGGTACTTTAGTGCCGACGTAAGTCACTAGAACCAGAAATCGACTTGGTACTTTTAAAATAAAGTCTTATTTGTTTGCCATTTTTCACTGTCCTAACCTATAGTTTTTCATACTAACTTTACTGAATAAACAAATGAAAAAGGGGAATTTATGAATCGTTCTGAAGATGTAGTTAATTTAATTGAAGAAGGAAACATTGAAGAAGCAGCTCAAGTTTTTGAGCTGGTTCTTAAGCAAGCTGATCCAGATGATATTTATAATTTGGCAGAAGATTTATATATGCTTGGCTTTTCTAATTTTGCGGCAAAAGCATATAAATCGTTACTAATCAAATTTCCAGATGAGGATATTTTACGTGCACAATTGGCAGATCTTGCAGTCAGTGATGGGCATGATGATGAGGCACTTGAGTATTTATCTGCAATTAAGCCTGATTCTGATGCCTATGTGAATTCACTTTTGGTTGCAGCAGATTTGTATCAAACGCAAGGTTTACTGGAAGTCAGTGAGCACAAGTTGCTGGAGGCACTGCAGATTGCCCCAAATGAAGAGGCGGTTATCTTTGGACTAGCAGAATTTTATTTTAATACTAAGAAATTTGGAAAGGCGATTGAATCATATTTGGCACTAGTCAAGATGGGATTTACTCAATTAGCAGGTGTGTCAATGGTTCAGCGTCTTGGACAAGCATATGCGGAAGTTGGCAAATTTGAGCAAGCACTGGGATATTTTGAACAATTAGAGGATGAGCAAATTAGTCCAGATACGCGTTTCCAGATTGCGTTTACACAGCTCCAAGTCAAAAATTATGAAGATGCTATTGAAAGTTTTAAAAAGCTAAAAAAAGATAATAAAGATTACACAACACTATATCCATTCTTAGCAACTGCATATGAGCAACTGGGCTTTTTGCAGAATGCACTTGAGACACTGCAAGAGGGGCTACGGGTAGATCAATACAATATTAAATTGTATGAAAAGGCTAGTGCGGTTTCCTTGAAATTGCAACAGCCTGACGAAGCACAGGTGTATCTAGAAAAAGCCCTCGAGTTAGAACCAGACAGTCTGACATTAGTAATTGAACTCAGTAATTTGTTAGTCAGTCGGCAAAAGTATCAGGAAACAATTGACTTTTTGAGTTCATTTGTTCAAAATGACGAAATAGATCCGCAAATTTATTGGAATCTTGGAAAGTCATATAATGCTCTTGATAATGATGAACTAGCACTTAAATATTATCAGGCAGCTAGGCGTGTATACGATGATAATCCAACATTCCTCAGAGAATTTGCCATTTTGAATCGACGAGTTGGTAATCTTGAAGCAGCTCGTGAAAATGTTGCTCTTTATCTCGAACTTGCACCTGATGATTTGGAAATGCAAGATTTTGAGGATGAATTACTTGAAGATTTTTAGTAAGTATTAACCAATAATCCAAAATCAGAATCAGAATCATTTTGTTTGATCAAGGCAGTAAAACAAATTTTTCGTTGTGCGCATGAATGCAGAATAATTCGTAATTAAGAAAAACATGGTTCATAAGTTAAAATTCAAGGTTAGCTGTAAAGAATTTTAACTTATGAACCATGTTTAATTTAGATGAAAAAAGCCGGAGCAAGTTTTTATCCTTGATCCAGCTCTAAATACTTCCTTTGTAATCTATTATTAGTGCATAGGAATTGATTGATAACGTCCAGGCTCTTATTTCTTTAACTTAAAAATTCTTTTTTTCGGGATAGAATAACTAAATCCTTCGCCGAAGACCTCATTTACCGTTAAGACAGAAACAAAAGCTTTTTCATCATGTTTAGCTACAATATGTTTTAAAGTCATCAATTCACTTGGACTGACAACACAATAAATTGCCGGTCTTGTTTCATTTGAATATGCACCTGTTGCCTGTAAATGGCTCACACCACGTTCCAAAATATCCATAATATCTTTTGTAATTTGTTCATATTGATTACTGATTATAATGACACCTCGTGCAGTATATGCACCTTCAAGAGTAAAGGTTACAATTTTCGAAAAAACATATGATGCTAGCAAGGTATACATCATCCTTCTGATATCAAGGTAACTTAGCGAAGCAGTTAAAACAATGCAGTCAAGGATCAACAAGGTTCGCCCCATTGCGATACCTTGCTTTTTCTCTAAAATTCGTGCAACAATATCTGCACCACCTGTTGTACCGCCAAAACGATAAACAATTCCTGAGCCAATCCCTCCAAGCACACCAGCTAGTATCCCAGCGATAAATAAGTCATGGTGAATATTAATTGAGAATGGCAGTCTTTGCCATAACCAGATGAAGATTGAAAGTGAAACGGTGCCGTACACGGTATAAATAAGTGCCTTTTTCCCGAGATATCTATAGCCAATAACTACTAAAGGAATATTAATTGCAAGTGTTGTAAAGGCGGGGTCAATATGCAGCCAATAGCGAGTGATGAGCGAAATACCCGTTACACCACCCTCAGCTAGGTCGTTACCAATGTTAATCATGACGAAACCAAAAGCATACATCCCACAGCCAAAAGCAATCATAATAAAATCAATTAGACGAACTTTTGAATCAGTTGAATACATCTTTTTACCTCCAAGAACTTAGTGTCTTTTAAGAGCATAACATAAGTTTTATTAAAATAGCTCTTCTCTGAGCACTTGCTAAGCAGAATTTCATTATTCTTGCAGATGCAGGCAAAGCAACAATCTGTTAGAATAAATAAGAATAAACAAAAGTGAAAAGGATGATAGTTATGATTAAGGTTTTAGTAGCTGGTTTTAAAGGTCGGATGGGCAATACAACAACAAAAATGGTTTTAGAGAATGCAGATTTTAAGTTGACTGGGGTATATGATCCGAGAGCGACTGAAAAAAATCTTAGTGAATTACCTGATTTTAAAAATGAAGATGTGCCGGTTTACACTAAACCAGATGAAATCGATGAAAGCAAAGTAGATGTTTGGATAGATTTCACATCACCTGCTTCAGTGTATGAAAATGTTAAATTTGCTCTTGCACACAATATTTCACCAGTTATTGGTACAACTGGCTTAGCTAATGATCAAGTTGATGAACTAAAAAAAATCGCAAAGAAAAATAAAGTTGGGGGATTGATTGCGCCTAATTTTGGAATTTCTGCTGTGCTCTTGATGCAATTTGCACAACAGGCAGCAAAGTATTTACCAGATGTAGAAATTATTGAGATGCATCATGATAAGAAATTGGATGCACCTAGCGGGACAGCATTAAATACTGCAAAACTAATTTCGGAAGTTCGCAAGCAAAAAATTCAAGGAAATCCTGAAGAAAAGGAAAGCTTGATTGGAGCACGTGGGGCTGACTATGAAGGGATGCGTATCCATAGTGTCCGCTTACCAGGCTATGTTGCACATGAGCAGGTCTTGTTTGGTGGACAAGGCGAGGCATTGACAATTAGACAAGATTCATTTGACCGTATCTCATTTATGTCAGGGGTTGCAGTAGCAGTGAAGAAGATAAGAGACTATGATGAATTGCTTGTAGGACTTGAGAACCTCCTATGAAATTAAATAAGCTGCCCCTTGAGTTCCAAAAAGCTAGAATTATTCTTGAAAAGATTCGCAATGCAGGGTTTGAAGCTTATTTTGTTGGAGGTGGGGTACGTGATACCCTGTTAGGCTTACCACTGCATGATGTTGATATTGCTACAAGTGCCTACCCCGCAGAGATCAAGCGGATATTTAGGAAGACAGTTGATACCGGAATAGCGCACGGCACTGTGACCATCCTTGACCATGGTGAAGGCTATGAAGTGACTACCTTCAGAACCGAGTCAACCTATCAAGATTATAGAAGACCAGACAGTGTCCAATTTGTTCGCTCGCTTAAAGATGATCTCAAACGCAGAGACTTAACCATCAATGCTTTGGCTCTCAGTCTTGATGGTGGGGTGATTGATTTGTTTGGTGGTCTCGAGGATTTAAAAAATGGTTTGATAAAGGCCGTTGGTAATCCTAATGAAAGATACCATGAAGATGCTTTACGCATGATGCGGACTGTTCGATTTGCTAGCCAACTTGATTTTGAAATTGAGGAAGCTACTTTGAATGCAGTTGCTGAGAATGCACACTTGCTTGAAAAAATCGCTGTCGAGAGAATCAATGTTGAATGGACTAAATTACTTTTGGGGAAGAATCCAAAAAAGGGAATAGCTGGATTCCTTGAGACAAAGCTTTTTGTGTACTGTCCACTGTTCAATACAATGGAACAGGTACTTAAAACCATGCTTTCTCTTGCACAGCTACATTTCAAAAATGATGTTGCTGCATGGACACTTGTATGTTATTTGGCACTGGATGATGATTATAAGCAGATCAGTAGATTATTAAAATCATGGAAATGTTCCAATGAGTTGATAGTAGATGTTCAAAGTAGTTTTTCAGCGCTCAACTTGTTCAGAGCCAACCAAATTAGTGCATGGAATTTATATACAATTGGGTTACCAGCATTTGAAACGGCTGCTTCAGTTGCAAGTATGTTAGGCTTTTCAAGAGATATTGCTGTTATTCAGAGTAGGTATGAGGCTTTACCAATTAAGAATAAAAAAGAGTTGGCTATTAATGGCGGAAATTTGATTAAGGATTTACAGTTTACTCCTGGGTCATTTTTAGGTAAGACTTTAGCGATAATTGAGAAAAAAGTCGTCTGCGGTGAGTTAAGGAACGAATTAGGTTCATTAGAAGCAGCAGCGGTAAAAATCAAGAATAATTGATAGTGAAAGAGTGGAAAAATGCAGACATTACGTGTTGAAAATTTGAGCAAAACTTATGGTGAAAAAACACTTTTTGAAAATCTTAATTTTCTAATCAACGAACATGACAGAATAGGTCTGATTGGAACTAATGGCTCTGGAAAAACATCACTTTTAAATGTTTTAACTGGGGAAGACGGTGCGGATAGTGGAGAATTGAATGCACCCAATAATTACCGAATTAGTTATCTGAAGCAAATTCCCGAATTGGATGAAGATGCAACAGTCATGGACGCTATCTTCGAAGGAGCTGCTCCAATTTTTAAAACTATTCGTGATTATGAAGCTGCTATTGTTGCTTATGGTCAAAATCCGAATGCTCCTAAAGCTCAACGACGATATGATAATGCTGAAGCAGCCATGAACCGTGAAGATGCATGGAGCGCAGAGAGTGATGTAAAAACAATTCTTAATCAACTTCATTTGGAACAGCTTGATGTTGCAATTAAAACACTTTCTGGTGGGCAGAAAAAGCGTGTCGGGTTAGCCCAAGTCTTAATCCAAGCACCCGATTTACTAGTATTGGATGAACCGACTAACCATCTTGACTTCGACTCAATCAATTGGCTGCAAGACTATTTAGTAAGCTACAGAGGTGCATTACTCGTAGTTACACATGATCGATATTTTTTGGATCAGATTGCCACACAGATTTTAGAATTATCCTTTGGTAGTCTTTATCCATATCAAGGTAATTATCAAGACTACGTCGCACAAAAAGCTCAACGTGTTCAAAAAGAAGCTGACTTTGAACACAAGCAGCAACAATTATATAAAAAAGAACTGGCATGGATGAGAACTGGTGCAAAGGCACGGACAACTAAACAACAGGCCCGAATTAACAGTTTTAACGAACTCGAAGAAAATCTGAAAGTAACTAAAGATGAGGGTGCTGTTGATATTTCTTTAGGCCAGCGACGACTTGGTAAAAAGGTTATTTCGTTGAAGAATGCATCATTAGCACTTGCTGATCACGTGATTATCAATAATTTTAGTTTATTGGTACAGGCTGGTGCTCGGATTGGGATTACAGGAGCCAACGGTGCAGGAAAGTCAAGCTTTTTAAATGCGCTTGCGGGGGAATTGCCGCTTGATGAAGGCCTTTTAGAAATTGGCGAGACAGTCAGAATTGCTTATTATCGACAGCAGACTGAACCAATTCCAGAAGATAAACGTTTGATCAGTTATTTAAACGAAGTTGCCCAGAGTGTAACTGATAGACACGGCCTACAATTAAGTACAACGCAGCTTTTAGAACAGTTTTTGTTCCCACGGTTTATGCATGGAACATTGATTCGGCAACTTTCGGGTGGTGAAAAGCGCAGGCTTTATTTGTTGAAGTTATTAATGAGTGAGCCAAATGTTTTACTATTAGACGAGCCGACAAATGACTTGGATATTGCTACATTGACTGTTTTGGAAGATTATGTGAGCAATTTTAATGGAACCGTGATTACAGTTTCGCATGATCGTTATTTCCTTGATAAGGTTGCTACAAACTTGTTAATTTTTAAGAGTAACGGTGTGATTGACCGCTTCACGGGTGAATTTACAGATTATTTAAGTCAGCACAGTGATTTTGAAAAACAGCAGAACGTGAATCGCAAAGCACAAATTAAGTCTGGCGAAAAAGAAGGAAATACTGTAAAGAAAGAAAAACAAAAACTGACATATGCTGAAAAAATTGAGTTTGAAAAAATTGAAGATTTGATTGATACTTTAGAAAATGAAAAAGCACAATTGACGAAAAAAATGAACAATACGGATGGAACTAACTATGGTGAATTAGCTGATTTACAAAAGCAAATAGATGAGCATGATCAGTTGATTGATACAAAAATGGCACGTTGGGAATACCTAAGTCAGTTTACGAAATAATCTGAATAATGGAGGAATATTTATGGCAATCCTTGAGGCACCATATTTGCAACTTATAAATGATATTCTAGAAAAAGGACATCAAAAAGATGATCGGACTGGTACAGGTACGAAAAGTCTCTTCGGATATCAAATGCGCTTCGATCTCAGCCGCGGTTTTCCTCTTCTTACAACTAAAAAGATTGCATTTGGACTTGTAAAAAGTGAACTACTATGGTTCTTACGCGGGGATACTAACATTCGGTTTCTATTGCAGCATAAAAACCATATCTGGGATGAATGGGCATTTAAAAAGTGGATTGAAAGTGATGAATATACTGGACCAGATATGACAAATTTTGGCAGGAGGGCACTTGTTGATCTGAATTTTGCAGCTGATTACAAGGAACAAAAAAAGCTCTTTTGTGATCGGATCTTAGTTGACGATGAATTCTCTGCAAAATACGGTAATTTAGGGGATGTTTATGGAGCTCAGTGGCGTCACTGGAAGACAAGGGATGGTCAAGTTATTGATCAGATTCAGGATGTTATCGATGGCATTAGAAATACACCCGATTCACGCAGGCTAATTGTATCTGCATGGAATCCAGAAGATGTTCCAACGAGTGCGCTGCCTCCATGTCATACCCTGTTCCAATTCTATGTTGTTGATGGTAAATTAAGTTGTCAGCTCTACCAGCGCAGTGCCGATGTCTTTTTAGGAGTTCCCTTTAATATTGCAAGTTATGCATTATTAACGTATTTGATTGCACGAGAGACTGGTCTTGAGGTTGGGGAATTTGTGCATACTTTGGGAGATGCACATATTTACAATAATCATATTGAGCAGATAAAGGAGCAATTGACCCGGACGCCTCAGGATTCGCCAACACTATGGTTGAATCCTGATAAAAGCAGTGTTTTTGATTTTGAGATGTCTGATATCAAGGTAGAAGGATATACTCCTGCACCTGCCATCAAAGCACCTGTTGCAGTGTAATTATTATCTGAGGAGAATATAAAATGTTAGCATATATTTGGGCAGAAGATGAACAACATCATATTGGGATTGATGGTCATTTACCATGGACACTACCTGCTGATTTGGCATATTTTAAGGCTGTTACAAAGAATCATCCAATTGTGATGGGTCGCAGGACCTTTGATAGTTTCCCTGGATTTTTACCAAAGAGACATCATTATGTTTTAACTAGATCGACTGATTTTGGTAATAAATATAAAGATGATCAACGAATAACCGTTGTAAATAAGAGTGAAGATTTAAAAAAAATCCTTGCACAAGAAGATAGCACTGTTTTCATCATTGGGGGAGCATCCCTTTTTGCAGAATTTGCAGATGTCGTTGATCGTTTATATGTCACGCGGATTAAAGAAAAGTTTGCTGGAGATACATTTATGCCTGAACTTCAGATGGATACTTTTGAATTAATCAAACAAGTAGTTGGAACTATTGATGAAAAAAACAAATTTCCACATATTTTCGAAGTCTATCAAAGGAAAGCATAGAGGAGCTTTAAAAAGAGTATGATTACAAGACAGCAAGATTTTAGTACTAACATGAAGTTAGTAAATAGATTCTCTTTGCTATGCAATGCTTCAAACTAGATAGTTTTACCTTATGAAAAATATCTATACTTAAGCAATGAAGGGATTAGGCCAAAAACTAACTTTTGACCCAATCCCTTCCCTACGTTTAGTCAGGCCTAGTGCAAATTCAAAGTCTTTTCTTTATTGAAATTGGAATAATTAGGATAAATCCTAACAAAAAAATAGTAAAAATATATTAAATAATAAATGATTTTATGAAATTTTGAAAAAAATCTGTTATAATTAGCACGTTTAAATTTCTTTAATTGTTGGAAAGGATACTTTTTTGAATAAAATTATAAAAAATCTTGTTCCGGTTATTGTTTGCTGTATTTTAGGACTTATTTTTTATTTGCTATTCTCCTTTGTTTTTGGTTCAAATGAAACGAAAGTTAATCAAAGAACTGATTCAAGCTCGAAACAAGCAGCAAGTAAGCAAACTAAACAAAAGAAGAAGATCAGATTAGTTGCCTTGGGAGATTCATTAACACAAGGTGTAGGAGATACCACTAATAAAGGCGGCTACGTTCACCTGATTCAAGAAAAGTTAAAGAAAAATAATAAGTTAAGTGTCGCAACCGAAAATTTCGGTAAGGCTGGGGATCGCAGTGATCAGATATTAGAGCGGCTAAAAAAAAGTGCAAGTATGCAAAAGCAGTTAAGCAATGCTGATGTGATTGTATTAACTGTTGGTGGAAATGATTTAATGCAGACATTACAGAAAAATTTTACATCACTGTCTTCCGCTGATTTCACAAAAGTTATGGCAAGCGCAGAAAAAGTTTATACTGATAAATTGAATAAACTGCTACAGTCAGTCAGAATATATAATGCAAAAGCACCGGTATTTATTTACAGTGTTTATAATCCGTTCTACGTATATTTTCCAAGACTAACGCAGCTGCAAAAGTACACTAATGAGTGGAATAATGTGACCCTTCAAGTAATTGCTAAGAAGCGCAATATATATATGGTGCAAATCAATAAGCAATTGTCAGAAGGTCAGTATTTGGGTAAAACATCACAATTGAAGACGACGACCGTAACTGATTTAGATAAACTCAATGGGAATAAGCTTACACAAATTGTATCTAATAAAGAAGAGAAAAATAATTATTTATCGTCTGCTGACCATTTTCATCCGAATTTAAAAGGGTATAATTATATGACAGAACGATTGTATGCAGTAATGATGAAACATAAAAAAACTTGGTTGAATGAGGTGAATAATTAGTGAGTGAGTTGAAACGGCCAAAGAAAATAAAAACAAAGGCTAAGATAAATTATTGGAAGTGGGCGTTTGTTGTTTTGGCTGCACTTGTTTTGGGGACTACGCTATTTGTTTATAAACAGATAACCACACAATCTGTACAGCAAAAAGAAGTGATTGCAAAAACGGCTAGGACAGGTAAGTACACTACAATTAATGTGCAGATGAATAGAAAACAATTGAATGGTACAATTAATTATTATTTGAAAAAACAGCAGCAAAAAAATAACATTAGGTATCGTTTTTATGTTAGTGATTCGGCTGCTATTATGGTGGGGACAACCCAAATATTAGGGCAAAGTGTTTCGTTTTCGCTTTATACAACCCCTAGAGTCACAAAAGATGGTAATATTGTGTTGCTTGCAAAGGGTGTAGGGATAGGCTCTTTAAGCGCCCCGCCTTCTTTCATACTTAATTATGTGAAAAATCATTATAAGCTCAGTAAGGGAATTACAATTGATGCTAAAAAAGACAGAATCGGGCTTAATCTTAATAAATTTGCAACGGCAAAGGGAATTAGCATCAAAGCTAAAACCATTGATTTGAAAGATAATAACTTTCATTTTACTCTTTCAATTCCATTAAAATAAGGAGGTCTTTTATGCATCGCTTGAGTTTTTATCAATATTTGATGACTGAAAGAGATCCGGACAGTCATAAGGAAGTTGCACAATTTGCTAATAATGCTTTTTATGATCAATCCTTTCCAAAGCAGTCACAGATTTATGATGAACTATCACAGTATCTTGAATTAAACGGCAATTATCTGCCGTCAATGACTATTTTTGATGAAGCGTGGGAATCGTATCTTGATAAAATGAATTAAATTATATGTAAAGCTGAGGTAATAGAAGTGGAAAAGAAAGAGAACTCAAAAAAGCAACAAAAACAAAAGAAGATCAGGCGTAAATATAGCCTATTAACCTTGATTATAACCAGCTTAGTAACCCTGTTAATTGGTGGTGGTGGAGTTTTTTATTACATGAATCAAAAATTAACAGCGGCAACTGAAACAAATCAATCAATGAGCAAAATTGAAACGGTTTTTTCATCACTTTATAGTGGCTATTACAAATCTGTCAGCAAGCAAAAGCTTGAAAATGGTGCATTGTCGGGAATGGTTAATGCGCTTGGTGATCCATTTACGGAATACATGTCAAAAGATGAAACTGAATCATTGAACAATACAATTTCAAGCAGTTTTACAGGAATTGGTGCTGAGGTCCAAAAGAAGGGTGCTTATGTTCAAATAATTGCTCCGATTAAGGGAACTCCTGCTAAAAAAGCTGGTTTGCAAGCTGATGATATTATTTTGAAGATTGACGGTAAATCAATTAAAGGCTACTCATTGACCAAAGCAATCGCATTGATTAGAGGTAAAAAGGGAACAAGTGTTACATTGACTATTAAACGTGGTGACTCAACCTTTACCAAGAAATTAACAAGGGCAACAATTCCGGTTGAGACGGTAACTGGGCATCTTCTTAAGAAGAACAAAACGATTGGATACATCCAAGTTTCAACTTTCTCTGAAAAAACTGCTGCTGAATTCAAGGCAGAAATTAAGAGTTTGCGCAAGCAAGGGGCCAAGTCCTTCGTAATTGATATGCGAGATAACCCTGGTGGTTTGATGACTCAAGCCCTTATTATGTCTTCAATGTTTGTGAAAAACGGCAAGACAATCTTACAGGTTCAACAACGTGGTCAAGCAGCTCAAGTATATAAGGCTGGCAAAAAGTATGACAAAGGGTTCAAGGTTACCGAAAAAACGGTTGTCTTGATCAATAGTGGTAGTGCTAGTGCGGCTGAAATATTCTCTGCGGCCTTGAATCAATCGGCTAATATTAAATTAATCGGAACTAAGTCATATGGTAAAGGAACTGTTCAGACAACGCTACCCTTTACTGATAAAACAGAACTTAAGATGACAATTGCTAAGTGGTTGACGCCAGATGGTTCTTGGATTAATCATAAGGGACTGCAGCCTACTATTAAAGCCGATTATCCAAGCTATGCTTACCAAACAGCAATTAGTACAAAGAAGACGTACACTCAAGGTGAAGTTTCCGACCAGGTCAAGAAAGCCCAAGTTATCTTGAATGCTTTGAATTATAGTGTAGGATCAGCAAATGGTTATTATGGTGATTCAACAGTCACTGCTGTGAAGAAATTCCAGACTGATAATAAGCTGACTGTTAATGGCAATATAGATAAAGAAACGGTTAACAAACTTGAAGAATTAGCTGCAGAAAAAGTTGCTGACAGTGATAATGCACTTAAGACAGCTATTTCTCAACTTAATGGTAATTAACTTTAAGATTAATAATTCATGATGAATGGGCATTTCATTGTTCTCTTCAGCATTAAATAGCAGCGTCTTATCTCCATGAGAGATGGGTCGTTGTTTTAGTTTGTAATAAAACAATACTCGCACAATTTCATTTTTTTTGTTAAGGTTAAGGAAGATAGAGTTCTGATAAGAAATGTGTTTAATTGAATTCAAAAAGAAGTAGTTAAATTGTTGGAGGGAAAGTTTTGAAACGCTTTATAAAAAGATTTCATTGGAGCTATTGGATTTTACTTACATCAATTGCAGTTCTTAGCGCACTTTTTATCCGCTCATTTTTAATTACACCACTTCAAATTGATGGCAATTCGATGGAGCCAACACTTGAGTCAAAAGAAGAGGCTCTTGTAATGAATTTTGGGAAGCTCCAGCGATTTGATGTGGTTATCATCAGAATGCCTAATGGAGAGACCTATATCAAAAGGATTATTGGAATGCCTGGGGAACGTTTATCGTATAAAAACGATGTGCTGCGTATAAATGGTAAACGCGTCAAGGAGAATTTTCTAAAAAGAATACTCGCGGCCAAGCACCAACCGTACACATCAGATTTCACTTTAAAGGAACTAACTGGGAAATCTAAAATACCAAAGAATGAATACTTTGTACTTGGTGACAATCGACGAATAAGCAAAGATTCACGGACATTTGGGCCAGTCAAAGATAGTTGGATCAAAGGCCGGGCAATCATTGTTTATTGGCCGCTAATTAAGATTCGCTTGATTGGGCGATAATGTAATCAACATAAATTAGAGGGAGTGTTCCATAGGTCGGTGAATTTCGAGTTAGACGGAAATTTTGACTTATGGAACACGTTTATACGGAATAAATAATGAGGTTAGATCAAACTCTAACTTTTGACCTAACCCAATTAAATTAGTTATATAGCGAAAGGATTAAAATTTATGGCAATTATTCAATGGTTTCCAGGGCACATGGCTAAGGCTTTGCGTCAAGTCAAAGAAAATATAAAACAGGTTGATATTGTGCTTGAACTTGTTGATGCACGATTACCAGAGTCATCACGTAATCCGCAATTGGCTCAGATTCTGCAAAATAAACCAAGCATTTTAGTGTTAACAAAAAAAGATTTAGCAGATTCACAGACCACAGCTGGGTGGGTTAGATATTATGAAACACAGAAACAACCAGCAATTGCGGTTAACAGTACAGCCATCAGTTTAAAAATTATTGAGGAAAAAATTAAACAAGTGCTTGCTGATAAACTTGCATTGCAAGCAAAAAAAGGAATACTGCATAAACGTATTAGGGTAATGTGCATTGGTATTCCAAATGTTGGCAAATCGACACTGCTTAATCATTTGATTAAGAAAAATGTAGCTCAAGTCGGTAATCGTCCGGGGGTTACAAAATCACAGCAATGGCTTAAAGCTGGAAAAGATATGCTTCTATTAGACACACCTGGAATTTTATGGCCAAAATTTGAAGACCCAATGATTGGAAAAAAGTTAGCATTGACTGGTGCAATTAAAGAAACATTGTATGCTAAAGATGATGTTGCACTATATTTGCTTGAACATTTTCGGCAATTTGCTCCTGCAAGTCTTAAGGAACGCTATCACTTGGCAGACAGTGAACTATCACTTTCAACAGTGGACTTATTGCTGTTGATAACTAAAAAAAGCGGATTCAAGGATGATTATGATAAAGCAAGTGAAAGAATGATATTGGAGTGTCGAAAGGGTAAATTAGGTAAATACACACTTGATGCAGTACCAGAAAGTACTCAGAGACATGATGGATAAGAAAAAATCAATTAGTGAAATAAAGGCATTAATCGCTATCAACCCACAGCAAGATTTGTTGAAAGAATTAGCCGGTGATACTCGTAAAGGTGTGCAAAGTTTGTTGCTTCAATATGAAAAACGAAAAATTAAGAAACAAGCTGCACTAGAAGCATTCAAAAATCGTTTTAGCTATGAACGTGCTTTTTGGCAGGCTGGAAAGCAATTGGTTTGTGGGGTTGATGAAGTTGGTCGAGGACCGTTGGCCGGTCCAGTTGTAGCTGCAGCTGTTATTTTACCGCATGATTTTGGAATTGTTGAAGTTAATGATTCAAAGCAATTGACAAGAAAAACAAGGGAAAGGCTGTATAGTCAGATTATTGAGCAGGCACTTAGTGTCTCTGTTGGAGTTTGCGACAATTATCAGATAGACACCGTCAATATTTACCAAGCCGCACGCGTTGCGATGTTAAAAGCGGTTAATGGTCTCTCACGTAAACCACAACAGTTGATTATTGATGCAATGGATATCGATTCACCGATCGCACAAGTAAAGTTGATTAAGGCAGACTCAAAGAGTGTAAGTGTTGCTGCAGCGAGCATCGTTGCAAAAGTTTGGCGTGATCACCTGATGAATTTTTACGATGAATTATATCCACAATATGATTTTAAATCAAATGATGGCTATGGTACAAGGAGACACCTTGATGCATTGAGTACGTATGGGATAACGCCGCTCCACCGGAGAAGTTTTGAACCGATTAAGTCCAATTTCTAATCAAATGCGTATTTTTATAGAAAACACTTTAAAGGGTGATTCTATGGAGATAAAAGAGTTTATAATAAAATTGCATCTGAGCAATCTTCTCAGTGTTTCCAAAGTAAAAAGAGTATGTGACTGGGTAAAGAAATACCAAGCTATCCCAGACATCAAAAAATTAGAAGAATTGGCTGGAATTACAAATTTTCAACGCAATCTTTTTTGGAAAAAATTTAATTCGATTGAATTAGAACTTGCAGTTGATCGCAATTTGTATCATAGTAAGGCTATTACAATAATTGATTCTGTATATCCACAATGTTTATTGGAGAGTTACAATCCACCGAACGTACTTTTTTATCGTGGGGATTTATCTCTGATTGCAGATAAGCGAAAATTATTAGGGGTAGTAGGTGCGCGCCAAAATAGTACGTACTCAACAGTCGTTCTCGCAAAGCTGCTGCCAGCTGTTATCGCAGCTAAGATTGTAACTGTGAGCGGTTTGGCAAAGGGAGTTGACAGCCTAGCACATTTGTAGACATTTGCAGATTGTGGTAGAACAGTTGCAGTTATCGGGACAGGGTTAGATATTTTTTATCCTAGTCAAAATCGTGGATTGCAACAAAAAATTGCGTGTGAAGGACTGCTGATTAGTGAGTATGGACTTGGTACTGGTCCAAGAAAATTTCATTTTCCTGCGAGGAATCGAATTATTGCGGGGTTGGTGCAAACTTTATTAGTTGTTGAAGCCCGACACCACAGTGGTAGTCTAATTTCTGCAAATCTTGCACTACAAGAAAATCGCAATGTTCTTGCGGTTCCTGGTCCAATCAATTCTACCTTGTCTGTGGGTACCAATGAGCTCATTAAGGCTGGAGCAAAACCTGTCTTAGATGCGTTGGATATCATTGAAGAATTTCGAAATACTTGACAAGGCCTATGGTAATGGTCTAAAGTTATTAGCGATTTTTATATGTTAAAAAAAGATATTAAAAAGGAGCCTGGTCGATGCCTAAGACCCAGAAGAAAACAACAACAGCAAAACGAAAAATTAAGAAAAGCCTTGTGATTGTTGAGTCTCCATCAAAGGCTAAAACAATTGAAAAGTATTTAGGATCTCGCTACAAGGTTATGGCTAGTTTAGGCCATATCAGAGATTTACCGCGAAGTACAATGGGTGTTGATGTTGAGCACAATTACGAGCCCCATTATATTTCAATACGTGGTAAGGGTGATGTTATCAAAGAATTACGCAGAGAGGCCAAGAAAGCTGCACATGTCTACCTTGCAGCCGATCCGGATCGAGAGGGAGAAGCAATTGCCTGGCATCTTTCTTATCTGTTAGGTTTAAATCCTGAAGACAAGAATCGAGTTGTTTTTAACGAGATCACCAAGGATGCAGTCAAGAATTCATTCAAAAATCCGCGTGCAATTGACATGGATCTTGTGGACGCACAACAAGCAAGGCGCGTGCTTGATCGCCTAGTAGGTTATTCGATTAGTCCAATACTTTGGGCAAAAATAAAAAAGGGATTGAGTGCTGGTCGTGTGCAGTCAATTGCTTTGAATCTGATTATTAAACGTGAACAAGAGATTCGCGAATTTATCCCGGAAGAGTATTGGACAATTGATGCACAATTCCAAGCTAGCAGAACTAAATTTAATGCTGATTATTATGGTGTAAACGGCAAGAAGAATGAATTGCATAATAATGATGAAGTTCAGGAGATTATGCAAAAGATTGATAAAAATAAGATGTTTAGCGTGACGCGAGTTACACCCAAGGAGCGCAAACGCTTTCCAGCACTTCCTTTTACCACAAGTACAATGCAGCAGACAGCTAATAATTCACTTAATTTTAGAACTCAAAAAACGATGATGGTTGCACAACAGCTTTATGAAGGAATTAATATTGGAAGAGGAGGCGCAGTGGGATTAATAACCTATATGCGTACGGATTCAACCAGAATTTCTGATATTGCCAAGCATGAGGCCTCAGCTTTTATCCACGAAACTTATGGTGCAGAATATGCTGCGGTCAAACCGCGCAAAGGCAAGCTCGCAGAAGGTGCACAGGATGCACATGAGGCAATCCGTCCTTCATCAGTTTTGCGGACACCAGAGTCGCTTTCGGCATATTTGAACAAAGATCAGATGAAGCTGTATTCGTTAGTTTGGTCACGATTTGTGGCAAGTCAGATGACTCCTGCGGTTGTCGATACAATGAGTGTTGATATTGAACAGAATAAAGTAATGTATCGAGCAAAGGGTTCGAAGATGAAGTTTCCTGGTTTTACAAAGGTCTACGCCGAAAGCAAGCGTAAAGACAATATTCTGCCTGACTTAGAAGTCGGACAAGAAGTCAAATTGTTAACAAACCAGCCAAACCAGCATTTTACCCTACCGCCTGCAAGATATACTGAAGCTACGCTGATTAAAACACTTGAAGAAAATGGTGTTGGTCGTCCTTCAACTTATGCACCAACTATGAATACAATCCAAAAACGTTATTATGTGAAACTTGTTGCTCGTAAGTTTGAATCTACTGAGTTGGGTGAGATAGTAAATAACATGATCGTTAAATGTTTCCCAGACATCTTAAATGTTGATTTTACTGCTCAACTAGAAGATCAGTTGGACAAGATTGAAGAAGGAAAACAAGAATGGATTAAGGTTATTGATAGTTTCTATCAGCCTTTTGCAAAAGAAGTGGGTGCTGCTGAAGAAAAGATGGCTAAAGTCAAAATTAAAGATGAACCTGCAGGAATCGATTGTGATATCTGTGGCGCACCTTTAGTGATTAAACTCGGACGGTATGGCAAATTTTATGCATGTAGTCGGTTTCCAGATTGTCGCAACACAAAGCCTATCACAAAGGAAATTGGAGTAGTTTGTCCAGAGTGTCATAAGGGGCAGATTATTGAGCGCAAGTCAAAAAAGAATCGTATTTTCTATGGATGTGACCGTTATCCAAAATGTGAATTTGTTTCTTGGGATAAGCCAGTCGGTCGTGATTGCCCTAAGTGTCAGCATTTCTTGATTGAGAAAAAAACCAAGAAAGGAATGCTGGTTAAGTGTAGCAATTGTGATTACGAAGAGGAAATTCAAAAATAATAAAGTATTAGTAATTTATTATTTTTGAATAACTGATTGGGCACACCTCCATTTTTTATGCTAAAGTTATAGCATGATGTGGAGGTTTTTTTATGGAACAAGAATGGATAAAAGAATTTAAACAATATTTAGCGATAGAAAGAAGATATTCTGATAATACGGTCAAGGCATATAATGACGATTTAAAGCTCTTCAGTGATTTTCTTTTTAAAAATGGTGGTTCTTCATCTTTTGCGCAAGTAAATCGGTTTGATGTTCATGTTTTTATGAGTTTCTTGTACGATAAACGCTATCAAACGTCATCAATTGCTAGAATTATTTCGAGCCTGCGCTCTTTTTACAGATTCATGGAAAAAAATAGCTATGTTGAGATTAATCCTTTCGCTTATGTTCAATTGAAGAGGCATCCACGTGCTTTGCCACGCTTTTTCTATGAAAAAGAAATGACCGCCCTTTTTGATGCAACTGACGGAGATGAGCCAATTTTAATTAGAGATAAAGCATTATTAGAAACACTTTATGCAACTGGAATGCGTGTCAGTGAGTGTACGGGGCTAACTTTGCAAGCGGTTGATATGGGGATGCGCGCAATGTTATTACATGGTAAAGGAAATAAAGACCGCTATGTCCCATTTGGCAAGTATTGTCAAAAAGCATTAGAAAATTACTATGCTAAGGTGCGAACGCCGTTGATGGCAAAATATAAGAAAGAACATAATTTTGTATTTGTAAATCATTACGGAGACCCGTTAACGGCTGCTGGAATTACGTATATTCTAAAGAAGATTGTTAGCCGCAGTAGTTTAACTACACAGATCCATCCGCATGAGCTGCGACACACTTTTGCAACACATATGATGAACAATGGTGCAGATTTGCGTGCGGTGCAAGAGCTCCTGGGACATAGCAGCTTATCCACTACGCAAATTTACACACACGTTACAAAAGAACATTTACAACGAGATTACCGCAAGTTCTTTCCACGAGCATGATTTAAAATTTAGGAGGAATATAAAATGACTGGAATATCATTTCATGCAACAACAATTTGTGCAGTTCGTCATAACGGACATACTGCAATGGCTGGTGATGGACAGGTCACAATGGGTGAAAAAGTCATAATGAAAGGTACTGCGCGCAAAGTCAGAAGAATTTACAACAATCAAGTTGTTGTCGGATTTGCTGGCAGTGTTGCAGATGCTTTCAACTTAGAAGAGCGTTTTGAAAAGAAATTAAATGAGTATAGTGGTAATCTGCAGCGTGCAGCCGTTGAATTAGCACAGGAATGGCGCAGTGAGCAAGCTTTGCAGAAGTTAGAGGCTCTTTTGATTGTCATGGACAAAGATGAATTATTAATGGTATCTGGAAGCGGGGAAGTAATTGCACCTGATGACGATATTTTAGCAATCGGTTCTGGTGGTAATTTTGCTTTAGCCGCTGCAAAAGCAATGAAAGAACATGCTTCAATGATGTCTGCTGGTGAGATTGCTAGGGCATCAATTAATATAGCAGGTGATATTGATATCTTTACTAACCATAATGTAGTCGCAGAAGAACTTTAAGAAAAGAAAGGATCCTCTAGATGAACCCTATTGATAAAACACCAAAACAAATTGTCAAAGAACTCAATGCTTATGTCATTGGTCAAAACAAAGCGAAAAAAGCAATTGCAATTGCTTTGCGCAATCGCTACCGTAGAATGCAGCTTTCAGGAGAAATGCAAGAAGAAATCACACCTAAGAATGTCTTGATGATTGGTCCAACTGGGGTTGGCAAAACTGAGATTGCACGAAGGCTGGCTAAAATTGTTCAGGCGCCATTCATGAAAGTTGAAGCAACTAAGTTTACCGAAGTTGGATATGTTGGTAGAGATGTTGAAGCAATTGTTCGTGATTTGGTTGAAGTTTCATATAAAATGGAAGCAGATCTCCAATTTGATCAGGTTCGTGCAGAAGCTCGTGGAAATGCCAATAAACGACTAATAAAATTACTTGTACCAGCGATTAAAAAAAATAAAAAAGAAGGCGAAGAAGAAATTAGTTTTGGTCAAATGTTTGAAGAGATAAAAAGGGGCGAAACTCCCAGTCTTACACCTGTTCAAAAAGAAGTTGTCACGGAAGAAATTAAGAAGAAACGTCTCTCTGTAAGGGAAAAATTAAATAAAGGAATGCTTGAAAAGCAAGAATTGACTCTCGAAGTTGATGAACCTTCACGAAAAGCAAAAGAAGCCTCAGAGATGTTGGGTCAGATTGGAATTGATTTGGGGAATACTTTAAATTCTTTGGCACCAACGAAAAAAGTTAAACGGACTATGACTGTGGCACAAGCACGCACATATCTCACACGAGAGGAAGCTAGGAAACTCGTTAATACTGCTGACATTGCTGCCCTGGCAATCAAACGTGCGGAAAATACGGGAATTATTTTTATTGATGAAATTGATAAAATCACATCGAAAGCACAAAAGAATAGTGGTGAAGTGTCACGCGAAGGCGTTCAAAGAGATATTCTGCCCATTGTCGAAGGTTCACAAGTTCAGACGAAGTACGGTCTGATCAATACAGATCATATTTTATTTATTGCTTCAGGAGCTTTTCACGAAAGTAAACCGAGTGATTTAATTGCTGAATTACAAGGCCGTTTCCCTATCAGAGTGGAGCTAGATGAATTAAAGGCAGAAGATTTTGTTAAAATATTGACAGAGCCAAACAATGCGTTAATCAAGCAATATATTGCATTGATTGGAACAGATAATATAAAAGTTACGTTTACGATTGAAGCAATCCAAAAAATTTCAGAAATAGCATACCATGTTAATCATGAAAATGAAAATATTGGAGCTCGTAGATTGCATACCGTCCTTGAAAAACTATTGGAAGACTTGTTGTTTGAGGGACCAGACATGCAGATGGGTGATATTACAATCACAGAAGCTTATGTGCAAAATAAGATTGGTAATATCGCGGCAAATAAAGATTTAAGTCAGTATATTCTATAAACAGCGTTGGAAGAAGGGAAAATAAGATGACAGTTAGCTTAGAAAATGCATTCTTGAAGGTTTCTTTTAATGAACATGGTGGTGAACTGACAAGTTTATTTAACAAGAAAAATAAATTTGAATATCTTTGGCAAGCAAATCCCAAATACTGGGGGCGTCATGCTCCGGTACTATTCCCAATTGTTGGCAGATTAAAAGACGATAAATACTTCTATAAGCAGCAACAATATTGGATGACGCAACATGGCTTTGCGCGAGATATGGATTTTGAAATCGAAAAGAAAACCGATCAACAAGTCACCTTTTGTTTACATGCAAACAAGGTGACTATGCAACAATATCCATTTGAATTCGTACTGCGTATCAAATATGAACTTATGATTGATACTTTAAAGGTCAGTTATTTAGTTGATAATCCAAGTATAAAACAATTGCTGTTTTCTGTTGGTGGTCATCCTGCTTTTAATGTTCCACTGTCCTCTACAGAAGTATTTTCTGATTATCAGGTTGCAATTGCCTCTAACAGAACTCACCAACTAATTCAACTCCAAGGAAATTATAGTGATTCTCGTCATCCGCTTGAATTTACTGCTAAGAAGATTGATGTTACACGCGAAACTTTTAAAAACGATGCGGTTATTTTGAAGCTGGATGAAAAGGAGACTATGTTAACATTAACGACAAGCCAAGAAAAAAATGGAATTCGGTTTAATACTGGGAATGCACAATATGTCGGAGTTTGGTCGAAGTACCCAGAGAATGCACCTTTTGTATGTATCGAACCATGGTGGGGCTTGGCTGATGACGTAAATGCGAGTGGTAGGTTAACTGAGAAGGTTGGTTTGCATGTACTAAAAGCTCATGAAAGTTTTAATGGTTTTTATAAAATTCAAGTCTTTTAAAAAAATGCGATATAGTTTTTAATCCAACCTCTTATCAATAAAGAACTAACAGGATTGTGTTTTCTTGCTGGTAGTTTAAAACTAGATAATTTAATTTTTAATGCGTAATTAATAAGGGGCCTATCGCAAAAAGTCTTGCGGTAAGCCCCTATCTGTTGATTGAATAAAAATCTGCTGCAGATGATCAAAATAGTGTATTTTACTTTTTGTTTTTCTTCCTCTTGTAAACCAGCCCAAAAGGTACTAAATTCTCATTACCATTTTTAATGCGTGACAAGTTTCCTTTGTGTCGATAGAAAACAAAAATGGTTAGAATAATTGCAATAACTGTCAAAATTGGATCACGGAAGAATAGCGATAAGATTGTAATTAGTGTCAGTCCTACCATGCTTGCAATGCTGACCATACTTGAAAGGTACAACGTGGTTAGAAATATAAGCCATGCTATACCAAAGAATAATGGGCTATACGCGAGTAGGATACCAGCACTAGTTGCAACCGCTTTTCCACCTTTGAATCTAGCAAAGATCGGAAAAACATGACCGATAACCGCGGCACAGCCTATTATTAAAACATTGATATGAACTCCGAAGAGGTATGGCTGGCAGGCAGCAAGTGTTCCTTTGAGCATATCAATTATTAAAACGATTGTGCCTGCTTTTTTACCAAGTACCCTAAAAGTATTTGTTGTTCCCATATTCCCACTGCCGAATTGGCGAATATCCTTGTTGTAGAATACTTTACCAATCCAGATACCTGATGGAATTGATCCAAGAAGGTATCCTATTACTAACATTAATATAATAGTCGAATCCATTACAGATTGACCTCCTTTAGCTTAATACGACCTATTCTATCATTTTTTCAGTGCTATCTACAAATTTAATTTTACTTGGCTTACAGATTTAATAACTACTAAAAAAACAAGTGATTACTTTACAATTTATAATTTCATAGGGTATGATGTTCAAGTTGGAACGTATGAACGAGCATTAATTCAATACTCCAGAACGTAGAAGGGGTTTAATATATGAAAAAAACAAATTACAACGATGATTCAATTCAAGTGTTAAAGGGGTTAGAAGCTGTCAGGAAAAGGCCAGGGATGTACATTGGCTCAACTGATAGCCGTGGCCTGCATCACTTGGTTTATGAAATAGTTGACAATGCAGTTGATGAAGCTTTATCTGGATATGGTAAAGAAATAAATGTGATTTTACATAAGGATAATAGTGTCTCAGTGATAGATCACGGGCGCGGATTGCCTGTTGGAATGCATGCTTTAGGAATTCCAACTGTTGAGGTTATCTTTACAGTCCTTCATGCTGGTGGAAAGTTCGGTCAGGGTGGCTACAAGACTTCCGGTGGTCTGCATGGAGTCGGTGCCAGTGTCGTCAATGCCCTTTCTTCAAAGCTAACGGTTAATACTATTAGAGATGGTGTTGAATACGAAGAAGACTTTGAAGACGGTGGGAAACCCATTGGGACATTGCGCAAGATTGGAAAAACTAAAAAATCTAATGGTACTACAGTTACCTTCAAACCAGATGAAACTATCTTTACAACTACTAAATACAATTACGATACGCTTGCTGAACGACTTCGCGAGTCGGCCTTTTTATTAAAGGGCGTCCGAATTACTATTAATGATGAACGAACTGAACAAGAGGATATCTTTTACTTTGAAGAAGGGATCAAGGAATTTGTTGCCTATCTTAATGAAGATAAGGATACCTTGGGCGATATAATGTACTTTGATGGTGTCAAAGAAGGGATCGAGGTTGAGGTTGCCGCACAGTATAATGATGGTTATTCTGAAAGTATCTTATCATTTGTAAATAATGTTAGAACCAAGGATGGTGGGACACACGAAGCTGGGATGAAATCAGCTTGGACGAAGGCCTTTAATGACTATGCTCGCCAAGTTTCCTTGTTGAAGGAAAAAGATAAGAATTTGGAAGGTAGTGATGTCCGTGAAGGACTTGCTGCAGTTATTTCGATTCGTGTTCCAGAAGAACTATTGCAATTTGAAGGACAGACAAAGGGTAAGCTTGGAACACCTGAAGCACGTTCAATAGTAGATAGTGTTGTTGCTGCACAGCTTGGCTTTTACTTAATGGAGAATGGTGAATTTGCACAAGACCTTGTTAGAAAGTCATTAAGGGCAAGAGAAGCAAGAAATGCAGCGCGAAAGGCAAGAGATGAGAGCAGAACTGGTAAGAAAAAGAAAAAAGAACGTTTATTATCAGGTAAATTAACACCCGCTCAATCTAAAAATGCCAAAAGAAATGAGTTGTTTTTAGTCGAAGGTGATTCTGCAGGTGGTTCAGCTAAACAAGGGCGAGATCGTAAATTTCAAGCAATCTTACCGTTGCGTGGGAAAGTCTTGAATACTGAGAAAGCTAAGTTATCTGAAATTCTCAAAAATGAAGAAATTAATACAATGATTTATACAATTGGTGCGGGCGTTGGTACCGATTTTGCAATAGATGATGCCAATTATGATAAGGTTATCATCATGACTGATGCCGATACAGATGGTGCACATATTCAAACATTACTATTAACATTCTTTTATAAGTACATGAGACCAATGATAGATGCTGGGAGAATATATATTGCTTTACCACCGTTATACAAGATTCAAAAGAAAGTTAAAAATAAAAATTTAATTAAGTATGCTTGGACTGATGACGAATTGCATTATGCAACTAAAGAAATGAAACAAGGTTACACACTGCAAAGATTCAAAGGTTTAGGCGAAATGAATGCCGATCAACTTTGGGAAACGACAATGAATCCGGAAACAAGGACATTAGTGCGTGTCAAGATTGAAGATGATACATTGGCTGAAAAACGTGTTACTACCCTAATGGGTGATAAAGTAGAACCGCGACGTAAATGGATTGAGAAGAATGTTCAGTTTACACTGGAGGAAGATGGCAGTTTGTTGGATAATACAGTTGCTGCAGGAGCACATCATGTTGATGAAAAGCAAGAAGGAAGTGTTGAATAATGGTTGAAAACCAAGGTAGTAACATTCAGGAACTCTCACTTGAAGCTGTTATGGGTGAACGATTTGGTCGTTATTCTAAATATATTATTCAAGAACGTGCTCTCCCCGATATTAGGGATGGGTTAAAACCTGTTCAGCGCCGAATTTTATATGCTATGAATCAGGATGGGAATACTTACGAAAAAGCATTTAGAAAATCAGCCAAATCTGTGGGTAATGTCATGGGGAATTTTCATCCTCACGGTGATAGTTCAATCTATGAGGCAATGGTACGTTTGAGTCAATCTTGGAAACTCCGTGAGCCGTTGATTGAGATGCATGGAAATAATGGCTCGATGGATGGTGATCCACCTGCGGCAATGCGTTATACGGAAGCACGCTTAAGCCAAATATCTGGTGCAATGCTGCGTGATATTGATAAAGAAACAGTTGATTTTGTTCCCAACTTTGATGATACAGATATGGAACCAACTGTATTACCAGCTCGCTTTCCCAATTTGCTGGTTAATGGCGCAACCGGGATATCTGCTGGATATGCGACGGAAATTCCACCGCACAATCTCCATGAGACGATTCAAGCATTATTTTATTTAATGGGTCATCCCAAGGCCTCACTTGCTGATCTTATGGAATTTGTGAAAGGTCCTGATTTCCCAACGGGAGGGATTTTGCAAGGGATAGATGGCATTATTAAAGCCTATACGACTGGACATGGACGTGTTATGTTGCGTTCAAAGACAGAAATAGAATTTTTAAAGAGCAACAAAGAGCAGATTGTTGTAACTGAAATTCCTTATGAAGTAAACAAAGCAGTCCTTGTGAAGAAAATCGATGAGATCCGGTTGTTGAAAAAAGTTGAAGGAATTGCCGAAGTTCGCGATGAGAGCGACCGTGAAGGTTTACGTGTTGTAATTGAATTAAAGCGAAATGCCAATCAAGAAGGAATCTTAAATTATTTGTTTAAGAATACTGATTTACAGATATCATACAACTTCAATATGGTTGCAATTAATAACAGACGTCCTGAAAATGTCGGGTTAAAACAAATATTGACCGCTTATCTTGAACATCAAAGAACTGTAACAACAAGAAGGACTCAATTTGAGCTTAAAAAAGCCCGTGAACGTGAACATATTGTTGCAGGTTTAATTAAAGCACTGTCGATCTTGGATGATGTAATCAAAACAATTCGTGCAAGTAATAACAAAAAGGATGCAAAAGCTAATTTAGTTATTCAATATAGTTTTACCGAAGCACAAGCCGAAGCGATTGTCTCGTTGCAACTCTATCGTTTAACAAATACTGATGTAACTGCTCTTCAGGCGGAAGCAAAAGAATTGACTGATAAGATTAGACAATTCGAACTGATTCTGGCCAATCCTAAAGAATTGGATAAAGTTATTAAGAAGGAAATTTTGGCGATTGATAAGAAGTACACATCTGAAAGAAAAACTGTTATTCAAGATAAAGTTGAGCAACTAAAGATTGAAACAGAAGTCCTCGTTGCTCCCGAAGATGTTATTGTCATGGTTAGTAGAGATGGTTATCTTAAGCGAAGTTCTTTACGTTCATTCAATGCATCTGAAAGTACAGAGAATGGATTAAAGACTGAGGATACGGTTGTATATCAGGAAACCATCAATACACTTGATCATTTCTTTATCTTCACAGATAGTGGGAATTTGATATATCGTCCGGTCCATGAGATTCCTGATTATAAGTGGAAGGACACAGGACTACATCTTTCTCAATCAATAGGTCTCAAGCCCGAGGAGAAGATTATAGCAGCATATGCCTTTAAAGATTTAGAGCAAGCTGGTAATTTTGTACTTGCCACAAAAGAAGGGAATATCAAGCAAACTGCTTTTGCTGATTTAAAACCTAGCAGAACTTACAGATCTAGGGCAAGTCAGAGTATGAAGTTGAAATCTGTTACGGATAAATTAATTTTGGTTAATTATGTACAATCAGAACAGATTAATGCAAAGTATGTCCTTGCGATTACACACGGTGGATATGGACTAAGGTACTCATTATCCGACGTTCCTGTGTCTGGTGCTAAAGCTGCTGGGGTTAAGGCCATGGATTTGCGGGATGACTTTATTGTTTCAGTTTTACTAGTAATGGGTTCTGAACAGGTTGGGATTCTTACACAAAGGGGTGCATTTAAGCGTATGTCGGTAGCTGAAGTGTCTCCTACGACTAGGGCAAGACGTGGCGTTCAAGTTTTACGAGAATTAAAAAGAAATCCGCATCGTATCGAGTTTGTTTCCCTGTTATCAGAAAAAGAGCCTCGTGCTCTGATTATAATTACAGATAAACGGGAAATGGTAACAATCAATCCATTTGAACATCCTATGGGTGACCGTTATTCGAATGGATCGTTCGTAATTGATACTGCTACGCAAGGCAACCCAAATCGAATTGTAGTAATTAAAGAGAATAAAGAAAAATAATTAATGGTTCTGTTAGAAGTTGGTGAAAACCGATTTTTAGCAGGCTTTTTTTTTATAATTCACAAATAATGTTGCTTAATTTATTTTATTATCCTTTTTTCACAAATAATTCATACATTGGACATACAGCTATCAAATCAATATTTTAAATTATTATAAGGGCAATGGAGAGTTTGTTTTGAAAGATAATGAACTTATAAAATATAGTATAGGGGTTTTTGGATGAAGAAGAAGTATTTATATGAGGTTGATTTAATGAGGTGTATTTTCATTTTTGGGGTATTGGCAAATCATGTAACATCGGCATTTATTGCCAGTTTATCAACCAACTCTGTTCCACAGTTGGTGTTGTTAATGACACATTTACTGTTGCATTTCACAAGAATGGGATTCATGTTCGTCACAGGTTTAGTATTATTTTTACAATATTATAAAAAAGAGCAAGTGAATTATTTGACATTCTGGTACAAACGTTACAAGGGTGGCGGAGTTCCATATCTGTTCTGGAACGGATTCTTCTTAATATTTGTTGCTATTGCAGCAGGGACTGGTTTGAGCTTCAGTAGTTGGGCAGCAGCATGGTACTCAGCTTTGATTCATGGTAATCAATTCTATATGTACTATATTCTGGTTACATTCCAACTTTATCTGATTTTTCCATTATTAATTAAATTCTTTAAAAAATTCACTAATTATCATCTTTTGATTTTCTCAATTAGTGCATTAATCCAATTATTTTTCTTAATCTGGACAAAATACATTTATCCAGAAATGAATCATGATAATTGGCCATACCTATTGAAGTATTATGGTAATTTTGTCTTATCATACCAGTTCTACTTCATTGCAGGCGGTTTTGTTTCAATTCATTACGATGAGGCCAAAGTATTTATTTTAAGGTACCGTAAGATTGTATATAGTCTCACTGCATTATTAGGATTAGGAACATTAGTTTTATTTTATTTTAACTGGTACGTCCTCAAGTTAGGCCAGCATTACACAGAGTTGGTACATCAGCCTTACTTGATGATTTATGCTTCACTCATGATTTGTACTGTTTGGTGTTTGAGTCTTTCATACGCGAGTCATAGAACAAAACCGCGTTGGAAAAAATTTGCAAAATTTGTTTCTTTATCTTCGAAGCTGTCCTTTGGAGTCTACTTAACGCAAACTATTGGACTGACACTGCTAGCATATATCTTGTTGAACATTAAAGGATATTTGAATGAGTGGATTTTATTCCTGCTGTTACCAGTGGGATATCTGGTTGTTTTAGGAACTTCATGGCTAGTATCGTTTATTCTTTACAAAGTTCCTCCATTTGGAATATTGATTGGCCGCCCACAAAAATTTAGGAGGAATAGATAATGACAAAATTAACTACAGAACTTGCAATGCATTTAAAAAAGAATATTAATCGTGAATTTTTAAAAGATGAACGAATGAATAAATGGTTTACTGGAAAAGATGTAGAAGAAGATATCACTAAACTTCAAGAACTTTTTTCAGATGCGAATATGGGCAACCAAGATATTGCATTTATGTGCCTCGAAAATTCGGCCGCATATGTTCCAATTAACCAAGCTTTATGGCGTTTAGGTGTCACGGTACATCCTGTTTCAGAGAGCACCTCCGATTTTCGTGAGAATCAGTATGCGGCTATTATCTTTAATGCCAGTCGCGCAGAGGTTTTCAGTAATTTCTCTGAATTAGATAAGCATACAATTCAACTGCATACGTTTGAAGACCTGGTTATCTTGACAAGAAATGATTTGAACACAAGCAACAAGGAAACAACGCCTAGTGAGCAATCATATGGTTGGATTCTGAATACCTCTGGAACCACCGGAAAGCCTAAGGAGGTTGGACTGACACATGAGGTTATCTTAAGGGCGGCGCACTATGATTTAGAGAGTCATCGCTTAAATGCAGCTGATACCGTCTTGATTATCATGCCAATGTTTCATATTAATGCACAGGAATTAATTGTTGTCTCCACACTTCTATCAGATGGTCGGTTAGTAATTGCACCTAAATTCAGCGCGAGTCGTTTTTGGCAGCAAGTTATGGAGAACAACGTTACATGGTCTTCAGTCGTACCGACGATTGTCTCTATCTTATTGAAAAATAAGCACGCTTTGGCTCAATTTGATCCAAGCAACAAATTACGTTTTATTAGATGTGCTTCTGCAATGCTTCCAGTTAGTCGTCATAAGAAATTTATAAAAAAATTTGGTGTACCTTTGCTTGAAGGTTATGGTATGACGGAATCTTGCAGTCAATGTACTTTAAATCCATTAGATAATATCAAGATTGGTTCAGTTGGTAAACCATATCATACAGATGTAGCAATTACTGCTGGAAATGATTTTACTGATGCACCAGAAGTTCATGGTGAAATCGCGATTCGCGGTGATCATGTAATTACAAGCTATCTTGATTTTCATCCTGATTCTTTCAAAGATGGGTGGTTCTTAACAGGTGACTTGGGATACTTTGATGAGGAAGGTTATCTTTGGTTAGAGGGCCGCAGTAAAGATGTGATTAATCGTGGTGGAGAAAAAGTCAGTCCCTCAGTTGTTGAGGATGTTCTTGGAAATCTTGATTTCATTAAACAAGTCGCAGTTGTGGGACTTCCTGACGAATTATATGGTGAAGTTGTCGCAGCTGCAGTGATTGAGGACATCAAGGATCCTGAAAAACAAGCAGAACATCGGCAAAAAATGATTGATTATGCAGCCACGCACCTTGCTAAATATCGAAGACCAACTGAAATTTTCTTTTTAGATGAATTTCCATTAAATGCTACACGCAAAATATTAAGACCAAAATTGGCAGAGATACTACAAGAAAAGAGGTCCGTGAAATAATATGAAGAATCTTAAAAAGAGTTTTATCGTAGTCCTTTTATTGTTTTGGTGCGGAGTAGCTGTCTATGGCTGGCATCTGACCAGAGAAGATGCTGGAAGCTCCAGCTTAAAAAATGTTGTAGTTGGTTATCAAGCAGGGGATGAATTTTATGTCTCTAAAATCAGAGGGCAATTCGTTAAGAAGATGAAGGCTAAGGGATATAATGTCAAATTTAAGGAATTCCAAAACGGTGCGGCAATGATGCAGGCACTTGCTTCAGGAAACGTCGACTATGCACGTGTCGGTGATACACCACCTGTGTCGGCCTTAGCATCAGGGACTAAATTAACTTATGTAGCAGCCGGTGGAACAAAGGCAAAAGGCAGTGGAATTTTGATTCACAAAAATTCTTCAATTAAAACTTTGGCAGATCTAAAAGGTAAAAAAGTTGCATATACTAAAGGTACAAGTTCGCAATACATGCTGTTAAGGGCCCTCAAAGTGGCTGGATTGAGCAATGATGATATCACTTGGGTCAATCTAGACTCGGATGCTGCAAGCGTTGCATATTCAAAAGGCAAAGTTGACGCTTGGGCTAATTGGGACCCTAGTGTAGCACAAGTTGAAATAACCGAAAATTCAAAGTTACTTGTTGACGGTACGACTACAAAGGCCCTCAATCGAAGCTTTATTGTTTCACCAACAACATATGCAAGTAAAAACAAAACATTAAGCAAGCTAATTATTAAATATACTGAGCAGGATATGAAGTGGGCTAACAAAAATCATTCTAAACTGATCAAAAAGATGAGTGCAGATTTAAAGCTCTCCAAGAAGGTTGTTCGTAGATCTATTACTCGGAGAACATTTTCAATGAGTTCAATGTCAAAAAGTGTTGTAAAAGAAGAACAAGAAATTGCTAATGTATTTTACGACAACAATATTCTTACAAAGAAAATTAACGTTTCAAAACATGTTCAATATCTTAAATAACTGATAAGGAGAAAGATTATGGAAAATATTGAAATGAATGACAATTACCATTTTTCATTAAAATTAAAAAATTCGTTACCTTGGTTGATCCCAGTTTTTTTGATTGCTTTTTGGCAAGTTGCTTGCAATCTCTCATGGGTCAATGAAACTTTGTTGCCATCTCCAATTGATGTTGTAACGAATGGTATTAAGCTCTTTAAGAAGGGCGAACTTCAAGAAAATATGAGTATCAGTCTCTATCGCGCGACAGCGGGTCTTCTAATTGGCGGCGGACTAGGTTTCGTACTAGGCTTTATCAATGGGGTTTCGCATACAACGCGATTGTTGTTTGACAGTACTATTCAGATGCTGCGTAATATTCCGCATTTGGCATTGATTCCATTGATTATTTTATGGTTAGGAATTGGTGAATCTGCCAAAATATCATTGGTTGCTTTAGGTTGTCTCTTTCCAATGTATATCAATACTTACCATGGAATTACATCAGTTGATCCTAAGTTAATTGAAATGGGTAAGTCATATGAATTGAGTAAAAAAGACTTGTTTGTTAAAGTTATCTTTCCTGGCGCACTACCAACGATTTTAATGGGTGTCAGATATGCACTTGGTGTAATGTGGACAACTTTGATTGTTGCTGAAACAATTTCGGCAAGTTCAGGGATAGGTTACATGTCAACTAATGCGGAACAATTTATGGATATGAAGACAATTGTGCTATGTATTTTAATCTATGCTTTGTTAGGAAAATTATCTGACTTTATTGCTAAAAATTTAGAGGATATTTTCCTAGAATGGCGTGCAATTGAAAGGCGGGATACAAATGGCTCAGAAGCTTCTGGAGATAAATAAAGTCGGTAAATCATACGGTGATAGTGTTATTTTGAGTAATGCAAATCTGGTTATTAATGAAGGAGAATTTATTGCATTAGTCGGTATGAGTGGTGGCGGTAAAAGTACATTACTACGAATGCTGGCAGGCTTAGAAGAGACCTCTGCTGGATCTATTATTCAGGAAGGCAATAAAATTCATGGTTTAAATAAGGAAGCCCGTGTAATGTTTCAAGAAGATCGTTTACTCCCATGGATGAATGTTACAGATAACGTTTTGCTGGATAAGAAGGGTAAACAGGCAGTTGATGAGGCTGCTCAATTATTGGAGCAGGTGGGATTAAGTCAATATTCAACAAAAATTCCCACGCAGTTATCAGGTGGACAAAGGCAGCGCGTTGCTTTGGCACGTGCCCTGATGTCACATCCACGACTTCTTCTGTTAGATGAACCATTAGGTGCACTGGATGCACTAACAAGAACTAAGATGCAAGAACTGATTAGAAAGGTTTGTCAAGATAAGGCAATTACGACCTTTCTGGTAACGCATGACATTAATGAAGCAGTCAGAATGGCTGATCGTATTGCGGTAATCAAGAATGGCACGATTTGGCGAATTGTTGAGAATCCATATCGTGGTAAGGAAAGTCTTGGCGATAAGGAAAAGGAAGTTGAAATTTCAGAAGAAATTCTTGCTGAAATCTTGGAATAAATGAATAAGATGGACTGAGACTGATTTTTTGAAATATACCAAAGTAATTAGGTATCTCAATTTTAATTTAAATAGAGATAGTCAGAAAAAGGCTTGATTCATGGTTAAATCCACTGAATCAAGCCTTTTTCTCTGTTCATTATAAAGCACTAACACCACCGTCAACATTAATTATTTGACCAGTCATAAAATCATTCATTATTAAATAAAGATATGCCGAGGCAACTTCGGTGATTTTTGCTGTGCGTTCTAATGGTATGCTTGCGGCAACTGTTTTTTCTTGTTGCTGCAGTTCTGCTGGTGAAAGATCACGCCACAGTCCAGTCACTGTCCAGGTTGGAGCAACTGCATTCCGGTGCTACTTCAACGGCTAGGCCTTTAACTAACAAATTAATAGCATGATTACCAACGATTGCACCTGAAGCTGTACTTGGATGACCTCCTGTTCCTGAAGTGAAAGTTAGTGATCCGCCTTTATTTAGGTGTGACACTGCTAGTTGTGCAAGCTGCAGATTGGCAAAGAACTTATCATCTATTACTTTTCGAAATTCTACTAGTGAATTGTCCAAAAAACCGCCACTCATAGTACCTCCGAGAGTTGAAACAATGTGATCAAATGCTCTATGATTTGCAAAAAAGTCTGCCAATTGTCTTTGCTCAGTAGCATCTAGAACAACTCCACTTAAGTGTTGCATATTAGTGGCAATAAACTCTTTTAGATGTGTGTTACTGCGACCAATTACACTGACATATGAACCTTGTTGTAAACATTGAAGAGCCAGCTCCTTACCAAAACCGGATGTTCCACCTATGATTAATATTCTTTTATTTTTCAACTTCATGTTGCATTTCTCCCTTATTCAAAGTGATTGTACATATCAAGGCAATAATTCCAAAAATCATTAACAAGACGAAGCCTAATTGACTACCACTTGTGATTCCTGCATGTACACTACCGCTGCTTTTTTCTTGAAGACTGATAATCATTGATATCATGGCCGTTCCGATTGATCCAGCATATTGTTGACTCATACTAAACAATGAGTTTTGATCAGACTTCAAAGAAGGTGGGGTAGCCTTACTTGCATCTGACATTGTGTTCCCAAAGCCTGTGTTGAATCCTAAACGAGTAATTACGAAGACTAGACCGATTATCATGACTGAGAATTTACTGATGAAACTGGCAAACAACAGCATTCCTCCAACCACCAACCAATTGCTAACTAGCAGGGGCCGTTTTGGTCCAACGCGGTCATACCATTTACCAGCAAATGGAGCACTTAGCGATCCTAACAGAGATCCAGGTAGAAGAATTAGTCCTGCAATTAATGAATTGACCAGCAATACATTTTCAACAAAGATAGGAATTACAAAGGAAAGTGAGATGTTGATCGTTTGGAGGATAAAGTAGTTAGTGAGACGGAACATTAGATATTTATTTTTAAAAAGGCCAGGATTAAACAATACATTTTTGCTTTGCTGCTCATGTCTAATAAAGAGGTACACCGAAATAAGGCTAAGTAGCAACAAAAGTATTGCCAGTCCTAAATGATTACTTAGTTGCTGAACGCCAAATTCAAGAAATATTAAGAACAAGGCCAGGGCAAGGAAACCACTGCAGTCAAATTTAATCTTTGCACGAAGTGGTCGGTTCTCCAAAGCAACTAATCCAATAATCAGTGCAACTAAGATTAGTGAGAGACTAGTACTAAAAATTGCACGCCAAGAGAAGTAATGATTCATGACACCGCCAAACGTTGGTCCAAGTGCGGGAGCAAGTGAAATTAGCATTGCAGCAATCCCTGTGTATCTTCCCCATTTTGCCATCGGAATTTCGGAAAAAATTACGGAAAACATTAACGGGGTACTGATTCCGGTCCCGCTAGCTTGAATCAATCGGCCAATTAGGAGAATACTGAAAGTGGGTGCAGCTAGACATAATAATTCACCAATAATGCTTAAAATAGCACTAAATAAAAATAATTGACGTCTTTTGAAACGTTTCAATAAGTAAGAGGTTGATCCCATAACAAGTGTGACCATCAACAGGTATCCAGTAGTTAGCCATTGTACATTGCCGAGTGGTTCTTTAAAATTTTGCATCAAAGTCGGGAAGGTTACGTTCATTGAAGTTTCAACTAAAATTCCAACAAAAGTTAAAATTTCTACGGCGATAAGTGAGAATTTGGTTTTTTGTGTAACGTTATTCATTAATATATTTACCCCGTTTCATTATATTTGGACAAAAAAAGGGCCATGCGATTTATGCTCCGCAAAGCCCTAGATATTTATTCAATAAAGATAATTATAAAAGAAATTTGAATTTTTTTCAATATAACTCTTAATCTTTTTTTCATATATTTTAATAAAGACTCATACAAAATCAACCATTGTCAATAGTACAACCGTGAAATTTGGTTTACTGCCCAGCTAATCATGTTTTTTCATTTTTTTAATTTCACCTTCATCAGGGGTGACATAGAGCGTCTGCTGGCCTTCATAGATTACAAATCCTGGTTTAGCTCCATTTGGCTTACGAATATTTTTTACTCTAACATAGTCAACAGGTACGTTTCCAGATGAACGTGCTTTAGAGTAATAGGCTGCTAATTTAGCTGCTTCAAGAAGTGTTCGTTCACTTGGCTGACTATCATGGATTATTACATGAGACCCATGGATATTCTTTGCATGAAGCCAGATGTCTTTTTTTTGTGCCATTTTTAATGTCAAACGGTCATTTTGTAAATTATTTTTACCAACCGAAATTTTTATATCTTCACTAGAATAAAAAGTGTCAGGTTGACCAAGCTTATTTTTTCTAACCTTCCCGTTCTTATTTTGCTTCTGTGCTCGTATATATCCTTCTTGTTGCAGTTCTACCTTAATATCGGGCAGGTCTTGCGGATCCGCTAATTCTAATTGAGTTTCAACTTCTTCAAGGTAATTTATTTCTGTTTTAGTTATTTTCATTTGCTTTGTTACATACGCAACAGCATTTTTTAATTTTTGATATTTTTTAAAATATTTCTGAGCATTTTGAGAAGGAGAAAGTTGATTTGAAAGACTTATTTTGACTAGTTTCTCATTATCATAGTAGTTAGGCAATTCAATTTCGGTCATTCCGCGCTTTACTTGATAAAGATAGGTGGTCAGCAATTCACCTTTTATACGCAAAATATCTGCTTTTTGTGTAGAAGCCATTGTTTGCTGCAGTTTTTTTAATTTCTTGCGATTTTTTTGTAGATTTCCTTTAATAACATGAAATAATTGTGAACCTTGTTGCTGCACACGATCACTAGTTGCTTTTTTCTGATAGAATGCATCCAACAAATTACTCAATGATTCGGTATTTTCTGAATTTAAATCATTATCATATTTAAAGAAGGTGAAGAAGTTTTTGCTTCCTCCAACAATAGTGGGGGTGGGACTATCAGCTTGCTTTAAGGCATGTTCCCAATTGATAGAAGTATCACCCACGGCATGCAAGCTATCAGCTAAATATAAAGCATGTGCGGTTGCAATTCCTTGATAACTTTTCTGCAGTTGTTTAGCTAGCATCTCTCGGTTGGGAAATTGTTGCACAAGATCCAAGTATTTTGCAGACTCATCTGCAAAAGGATTTAACAGATTCTGCTTTGGCGGTTGAATATATGTTGCACCTGGGAGTAAGGTTCTGAATCGATTCTGACTCGGTCCAATATGCTTAATTGTATCTAGGATTTTGTTATCTTTTTGGTCAACCAAAACTACATTGCTATAGCGACCCATAATTTCAATACTTAATAATAATGGCAGTTCATCACCCAACTCATTACGAGTAGCAAAACTGAAGTTGGCAACTCGATCATTATCAAGTTGGTCAATTGCAGTTATCTTTGCATTCTCGAGATACTTTCTGAGTGTCATCGTAAAGTTAGTTGGAACTGGGGGATTATTGTAAGGAATTTTTGTAATCTGAATACGGGCATAATTAGGATGTGCCGATAACAAAAGTGGCTGGTTGTGACGCTGTGACCTAATTGTCAAGATGACTTCATTTGGGAAAGGTTGTGATATTTTGGTTACACGTCCGCCTATAATTTTGCTTCTTAATTCGGCAATCATTGCATGGGTAAATAGTCCATCAAAAGGCATGCTGACAACTCGCTTTCATAACTAATTTTTACTGTATCTAATTGTACCGTTTAACCGTATAAAGAGCAAAGATACTTTTTTGAGTGTTACAGGTAAGAAAATAAATGTGTTGCACTTGCTATTATTACATAATTAATTCATAATGATTAATGTAATTTGCATAATGCATATTAAACTTTTATTGGAGGGATTCTTTTGAAAAGCTGCTTGGATAGCCTTATTGATCTTCAACGTCAGTATCGAGAAAAGCTCGTTGCTTTATCACAAAAAAATGGATTAACACTTGCAGAATGGCAATTACTTCTAAAAATTGTCGATGGTGCTTCGACCCAAGAAAAGCTGGCAAAAATGACACAGCTCAATGTTTCCACATTAAGCAGACAATTATCTAAGTTACTTTCAAAAGAGTTTGTTGTCAAAAAGTCACAAGAAAGCCAACAGGGACGCCGCTTTTTTGCATACACCAGTACATTTAGGGGACTGGATGCTATAGCGGACATGAAGAAAGACATTGCACAGTATAGCAAACAACTTTTTTCACATTGGTCTGAAGAAGAACAAAATTTATTACAGATTCTTCTTAATAGATTGAGTAAAAGTATGGAACGAATGTAGCCGTGCTTCTCATTCAGGTGTTTAGTAGTCGCGTTTTTTTTTATGTGTTATGATACCATGGTATAACAAAAAGCAAAGAAGTAGGTGTACATCTATGAGAATCGCTGTTGTAACTGACAGTACCGCATATTTAACAGATAAACAAATTGCGGATAATAACATTCATATAATTCCACTTCCGGTTATCATTGATAATGAAGTGTACAAGGAAGGGGTAGATATTTCCACAGAAGAGTTCTATGAAAAGCTTAAGAAATCTGAGACATTTCCTAGTACCTCTCAACCTGCTATTGGTGAATTGATTAAATTTTATGAGAACCTAGGAAAACAAGGATATGATGCTGTTATCAGTATTCATCTGGCCTCAACAATTTCTGGATTTTATCAAACTCTAAAGAATGTGGCAACTGAGATTAAAGAAACAAAAGTTTATCCTTTTGATTCGCAAATCACCGTAATGCTGATGGGCAATCTCGTTTTAAGAGCAGCTAGAATGGCAGAAGCTGGCGCTAATGTTGAAGAAATACTAACTGAGTTAGAAAATTTAAGAGAAACCATGAATGAATGCTTTATTGTTGATGATCTACAGAACTTGGTCCGTGGCGGACGCTTGTCAAATGCTTCAGCCCTTATTGGAAGTGTCTTGAAGATAAAGCCACTTTTGACTTTTGATAATGATTCACATAAGATTGTGGCTTTTGATAAGGTCCGTTCCATGAAGAAAGCACTCAAGCGGGCTGAAAAAATTTTTGAAGAAGATAAAGAAAAAGCAGACTATCCACTCAGACTGATTGTTATTCATGCAAATGATCTGAAGGCCGCAGAATCTTGGAGAAAAGAACTTTCTCAGAAATATCCAGACTGTCAAATTGATTTAAGTTATTTTGGTCCTGTCATTGGAACTCATCTTGGAGAAAAAGCAATTGCACTGGCTTGGATGAAAGATATTGATAAGTAATATAGTATTGCTATTATAATTGAAAAATTGGCTGAAACTCTTTAGTTTATCGGCTTTTTTTTCTGAAAAGGTTTTTAATCGAAGAGGTGTTGTTTATGAAAAATATTGATTTAGGTCTCAAAGCTAGTTCACAGAGCGAACAACTCAAAAATCGATTAAGTTATCGACCAAATGTTTTTGAATTTTATACTGATGAAGATGATTTTACAAAAGAAGGTATAAAAAGGCTTACAGCAGCGATACTACAGGTGAAAGCACAAGGTGTTGCACATATAATTTTACATCATCCAATGAGGTACAAGGGTGAATATACAGAGTTAGTTGCACCACAAAATGACTTTAAAGAACTGAATTATTTTATAGATTCTAGTACTAACCAATTATTACAGTTATCATTTGATTACAGTCTACAGACTCTGTTGCACGGTTCATACTCGAGACATACTGAAAAGATGATTGCTTTATATCCGTCATTTTCAGAAGCAAAAAATGTAGTTTACCAAAAACTTGATAGATATGCAAATCTCGGACAATCACATATCATGTTTGAAAACTCAATATCACGTTTGTTTTATTACGGCTGCGCAGATGAGGACCGCTTCATTTTAGACAAAAAATATCGCTTGGCTTTTGACCTCAGTCATTGCTTTATAAAGATTAAGGCAGATAATCCTAAATTATGTGCCAGCTTAAAGAGGCTTAAATCCCACATAGTCCACTATCACTTAGTTGATTCCATGGGATTAACGCATGATAGTTTGCCATTAGGTAAGGGGAAAATTAATTGGGAAGATGTTTTACCGTTATTGAATGAGAATGCTTCAAGTATCTTTGAAATCAAACTCGCTAATGAAAATGAAGCAACAGAACAAGTTGCAAGTTATCATTATCTAATTGGCATTTACAATAAACTGAATAAAAGAGCTTAAAATTGATTTAAAAAAAAATACTTTTCTTTCATTTACTTACTCAGCGTATATAATTCTAGATGGTAAGTAGTACACTAACTAATAGTTGATTTATTCGTTCGAGGGAGATGAGTGTTTGAATAAGTTTTTGAATATAACCGTTGGGGGACTTGGTCTTTTGTATGTTCTAAACGATACTTACTTTAGACTACTGGTTAAATTCTATCTTCATAAAGGATATTCTTCTGCAAATGCAGAAAAAATAGCTAATGGCACTAATATTTTTTCAATTATAATTATTTTGACAATCTTGCTAGTAATATTTGGGGTACTAGCAGTTATCAGCAATATGGTTTATTTTATGAGAGGTAACTTTGTTTTCAAGTTATTCTTGAACTGTGCTGCAATGTCAATGCCGTTTCTTTATGTGAGGAACATCTGGTTTAGCCTCTATGAGCTATTTTTCTGTGGCATTTTTACCTACTATATTTGGTCTTTAAAAAAAAGGACTCTGAATAATGGTAGGAGTTTGTTGCCACCAAAACGTGTCATTAAATAAATTAATTGGATATTTAAAAAAATAGCCATAAGGAGAGTAAGAAAGTTGAAGATTTTCAAAGAAATATTTAGTTGGGTCTTACCAATCATTATCGGCTTGCTAATTGCGCTGATAGTTAAGCAGTTTTGGTTTGGAATTGTCAAGGTTGACGGAACATCCATGTATCCAACATTGCAAAATGATGAACGTGTAATGTTGCTTAAACAGGCTAAAATCAAGCATAATACAGTCATTGTCTTCAATGCATCTGGAGTTGATAAAAATAATCAAGCTGTTACTGAGTCAACTAAATATGTTAAGCGTGTAATTGGTATGCCAGGGGATAAGGTTGAGTATAGAAGTAATGGTCAACTTTATATTAATAATAAAAAAATGTCACAAGGTTATATCACGAAATTACAAAGGACGACCGGAACACTGACCCTCGTTTTAAAAGAGGCAAATGGTGTTAAACTTGGGACGGGTACTTCCTTTACCGTTCCTAAGGGTAAATACTTTGTTTTGGGCGACAATCGTAAGGATTCTAACGATAGCCGCTATTATGGTTTTGTTCCTAAGGGTAAAATTGATGGTGTCGTAAAAGTTCCATTCTGGAATTCGAAAAAAGCATTGATAAATTCATATTCAAATAATTAATTTTTTGAAATCAGTGTTACCTAGATAAAAAGGCTGAATCTTAATTCTTTGGTTCGGCCTTTTTATCTGAGTTTAAGCTATTGAAATACTAAGATTATTATGGAGGAAAAATGACACATAAAATAGCTCTTCTTTCAGATGTTCATGGGAATCAAACGGCGTTAGCGGCTGTTTTAGCGGATGTAAAAAAGAATAATGTAGATGAATGTTGGTTTTTAGGTGACTTGATCATGCCAGGTCCAGGCTGTGAAAAATTATTTGAAATGCTTGATGAAAATAATACAACGCTTTACATTCGTGGCAATTGGGATGATTGTTTGTTAGAAATTCTTGATCCAGAAACAAATATTGATTTAAATGATCCGTCAGATGTGTATGTTGGAATTTTAAGTAAGTATATGTATGATAATATCAACCACGACTATATAAAAAGAATTAAGACATTCAAATTACATAGTCAGAAAAAAGTAGCTAATCTTTTAATTAGTATTTCGCATAATTTACCTACCAAAAACTATGGTGCTGCACTTATGATGAATGCTGATCAAGAGAACTTTAACGAGTTATTTTCTTCGGAAGATGTTGATATTGCAATCTACGGTCATATCCATTCACAATTATTGCGTTATAGCGAAAAAAGCCAATTAATAATTAATCCAGGAACAATTGGGCAACCCTTTTCAACACATAATAAGTTTTTACAAGATAGAAGAGCACAATATGCTATTTTAGAGATAGATGAAATAGGTTTTGTAAATTTAGAATTCAGGCATGTCGCATATGATATAGAAAAAGAGTTAACATGCGCTAAAAATAATAATGTGCCGTATTATGAATTATATCAAGAATTACTTGAGACAGGAATTACTCATACGCATGATTTGGAGGTACTTTCAAGGTTCAATCAACAAAATAATTACATTGAAGTTTTGAAGGCATTTTTGGAAAAATTGAAATAATTAGTATAAATAGAATAATAATTAAGTAAAAGCCACGGTAAAGCAATGGTAGTGAAATGTCCCAAAAAAGTTAGATTTTTGGTCTAACTTTTGGAGGCATACCCAATTTATGTGGTTTTTTTGATTATAGATTTTTAGTGTAGCAAGAACTCATTATTTATTTATAAATTTTGCGATAGATAACATAAATGGGTCTACTAAATTATTTTTTAGACTTATAAATAGAAACAACAAATAAAAACATACATAACATAAAGAAAAAAGAGGATTTTTAACATGATGCACATAGATATCAAGAAGCATAAAACCGCAGCTATTGGCACTGGGATTGGAGTTGTAGCGCTTGTTTTTGTACTGGGATATGGGGTTGATCAACACCCAGAAAAACAATGCAAATGCTGATCAGGTTAAAAACGAATTGAGTAGAATAAATGGTTACAAAAAGAATTTTAAAGGTGATAGCGATTCTCGTTTGAAAGCATTGAAGAATTTGGAAGCTAAGTATTAATCATATTTATCGTCTGATAGTAATAAGAAGGATGGAGAAATTAACTACAAAGTATTTAATCAATAATTGATTTTAAGTAATCAATCTTCAAAGTATCTTTACTTGAATCAATTTTAATTCTATATGGATCATTAGCAGAACTTTGATAAATTTTCAAATATTGTTCAAATGTTGGTATTAAAAAAGATATTCCCCTGTAATTTTGTTTTACGAGGTCTTTTAATTCAATATTTGCAAAGTCAGGTAATGAATTCATTGTACCGAATTCGACATTATAGATGCCGTTATTAAAAGAATGTTCATGCATGTCTTGAAGTTGATAACCAATTTCTTCCATGGTTACTTCAATAAGATTCCAGTGATAAATTCTGATTTCATCAGGAGCTTCCCAACCACGGGGGTCTCCTGGAACATTAACATCAATATCTTCGGACCCAAAGTCTTTACCTGTCAAATATTCAAGGCCACAAGATCCCAGTAATAGGGGAACTATATGAATATAGTTTAACTTTCTTGCTATACTGAAATTAAGAAAGGACGAGGCTGATAAAGAGCCTCACAAATGAATTATCATGCAAAATTCAAAAAAATACAAGTTATACAAATAATGTTGATACAAGAGTGGCAGTGATTTATAAAATTCATTCGCATTATACTTTCTATAATATATATTATGTAAACTAGATAGAATAAAGA